>JACQEF010000006.1 GCA_016200745.1 Chloroflexota bacterium
ACTGGGACCGGCACGCCGCCGACATCGAGACCGGCGTGATCCACACCGGTCGATTCGAGCGATACCTGGCCTGGTTCCGGCGCGGGTTTCTCCCGGTCGTCCCCGGTCGTGCGGTTGTTCGGCAGATGCTGGACGCCGAGGACGTCGAGCGACAGCGGCACGTCTACCGGGAACGGTGGGACTCGGCGGCGTGGCGAGGCCTGTTCCGGATCTTCTTCAGCCGCCGGCTGATGGCCGCCCTCGGTCGGGATCCGGCGTTCTTCGACCAGGTCGAGGGCGGGGGCACCGGCGCCCATTTCCTGGCGCGGGCGATCGAGGGACTCACCGCGACGCCGATCCGATCCAACCCGTACGTGACCTACATGCTCAGCGGGAGCTACCGGATCCCCGATGCCGCGCCGCTCTACCTGCAACCAGGGCACCGGGGCGTGCTCGCCGACCGGGCCCGCCGGATCCGGGTCATCACCGGCTCGCTGGTCGACGCACTCCGCGAGCTGCCCGATCGGACTGTCGACGCGTTCTACCTGTCGGACATCTTCGAGCTCGTGGACGCGGACGCGTTCGAGGGGATCCTCGACGAGATCGTCCGCACCGGCCGGCCGGGAGCGCGGCTGTGTTACTGGAACAACCTGGTGCCCCGAGCGCGACCGGCATCGATGGCCGATCGGCTGTCGTCGGAGACGGAGCTGGCCGCACGACTCCATGCCCGGGATCGAGCCTTCATCTACTCGCGGTTCGTCGTCGAGGTCGTGCGCGACACGGGGCGGGCGCGACGACCCGGAGGGATCGACCATGCCGCTTGACGCGCCCGATCGCTTCCTGGCCGGTGCGGCCGTGGTGCTTGCCGTGTACGGCGTCCTGTTCGGCGCTGCCGAACTGCTCCGGCGCTGGGGCATTGATGGCGAACGCACGCGCTCGCTCGTCCACGTCATGGCGGCGATCCTGGCCCTCGGCCTGCCGTACCTGTTCGGATCGCCTTGGCCCGTGGTCGTGCTGGCCGTCGCCTTCGCCGCCTCGATGGTCGTCAGCCGGCGGCTCGGCCTGCTCGGGTCGATCCACGACGTGCCGCGCGAGACGGTCGGGGCGGCGATGTTCCCGCTCGGGATCGCGGCGGCCTATGCGCTGACCGCCGGCCAGGTCCCGGGCTACCCGATCGCGGTCCTCGCGCTCGGCCTCGCCGATCCGGCGGCAGCGATGGCCGGTCGACGGTGCGCCCATCGGTATGCCGCGATCTGGGGGACGAGGCGCAGCCTGGAGGGGTCGGCGGTGGCGTGCCTCGTGTCGGGTGCGACGGCGTTCGTCGTCCTCCAGATCGCCGGGGACGTCGGTTGGTGGTCCCTGCTCCCGATGGCGCTTGCCGTCGGCGTCGCCGTGGCGCTCGCCGAGGCGACGTCACCGCTCGGGTTCGACAACTTCGCCATCCCCTCGGTCGCGGCCATCGTGATCGACGTCGCGGGCCGGCCCTGGTGGCTGGCTGCCATCGCGGCTGTGCTGGCGATGGTCACGGCGGTCGGTGTGGCCCGAGACCCATCGGTCAGGCTCGGGCTGGCCAGCCGGCACGGACGGGTGCCATGAGCGAGACGATGGCATCGCGGCTCCGAGAGGCGTCACCGGGCGAGCTCGACCCGTCGGCGGATCCGCGCCTCGCACCCGACCACCCGTTCCTGCGCGTGGGAACGTGGCGGGCGTTCGTTGCGGGCGAGGGGCGCGACGAAGTCAGGCTGGTGGCGAGCATCGATCCGCGTCAGCGCGTCCCGGCCGGCCTGATCGGAGCCATCGGATTCATCGCGACTCGCGGGGATGTTCGCCGCCCGGCGACCGGCGCAGCCATGCGGCTGGCGCTCGCGGCGGCCGAGTCGTGGCTCCTCGCGTCCGGAGCGTCTATGGTGCGCTGCCCCGTCCAGTTCTCGACCTGGTACGGCCACCGTGCCGTGACCGACGGGTTCCCGGAGCAGGGTGGTCCACCACCCTTCCCGATGGAGCCGGTGAGCGGTCCGGGCCTGGCCGAGGTGCTGAGCGCGGCGCGATTCACCGTCGCGCACACCGCCGCGTCCTACCAGGTGCCGGTCGAGCGCTGGGTTGCGGGCGCGCAGCTAGGCGAGCGCCTGATGCGGTCGGCCGGCTTCAGCGATCGGCCGATTCGGCTGGATCGACTCGATGCGGAGCTGGGTGCCATCCATGCGATCTCGATGGCGGCGTTCCGCCGAAGCTGGGGGTTCAGTGGGATCTCGCTCGACGAATTCCAGGCCATCTACCGGCCGCTCGTGCCGCACATCGAGCCGGCCTTCGTCCGCCTGGCGGTCTCCCCCGATGGCACCCCGGTCGGGTTCGTCCTCGCGCTGGCCGATCCCGCGGCCAGCCCGGGGGGGCCGGATGCCCGGTTCGTCGTGAAGAGCATCGCCGTCCTGCCCGAGGTCCGTCACTCGGCGCCGGGTGTCGGCACGGGCCTGGCCGTTGCCGTCCATCGACAGGCCGCTGCCCGTGGCTACGCGGCGGCCGTCCACGCGTGTGTCGCGGACGAGGCCTATACGCAGCGGATCTCCGCGCGGTTCGGTGAACGCATTCGCTCGTACGCCACGTTCGAGAAGGTGCTGCCGTGACGCCGGGCGCCCGTCTCGACGCGCGTCAGCCGTCGGCGAACGTGGCCGAGGCCCTGGCCGTCGTGACGGCTGCGCACCCGGATCGGGCCGCGCTCGTCGGGCCGGACGGACGGACACGCTGCACGTTCGCCGAGCTCGCCGAACGAGCGACAAGCATCGCGTCGAGCCTCGTGCGCCGCGGACTGTGTCCGGGCGGGCGTGTCGCGCTGCTCGTCCGCGATCCGGAGGACGCCTTGATCGTGGCGGTCGCCGCGCTCTGGGCGGGTGGAACGGTGGTCGTGCCACCGAGGTCCGGCGGCTGGTGACTGGCGCTCCAGGCGGCCAACGGCACGCGCCCGGCCGTCGTGGTTGCCGACCCGACGACCTGGCTCCTGCTGGCGGCCGCGCCCGGGCTCATCGGCGGCCGGATCCGGGTCACCACGGGCGGCCTCCACTGGCCGCGGTTCGTCACGCTCACCGACCTGGCGATCGACGCCGACGGTGCCGCAGGCGGACCAGCCTTCCGGCCCGCCGACGCACCCGCGCTCGTCAGCTGGACGACCGGCACGACGGGCCGTCCCCATGCCGTCGTCCGGACACACGGCGTGCTGGCTGCCCAACACGCGGCGATCCAGCGGTTGCGCGTCCCCCGAACCGGAGACGTCGATCTCGTCGGGCTGCCGGCCATGGCGCTCCACGACCTCGCGTGCGGCGTCCCGATGGTGATGCCGCCGCCCGCGGGCGGCGACGATCGCGGGACGCGGCTCCGCGCACTGGTCGCGCGGGCCGGCACCACCACGGCGGTCGGCTTCCCCGCGATGTTCGAACGCCTGGTGGACGGGGCTCGACCCGGGGAACTGCCCGGCTTGCGCGCGATCCACGTCGGTGGTGCGCCCGTCGGGGGCGACCTCCTGGATCGGCTCGCACTCGTGGCGCCGAATGCCACGGTCGTCGTCGTGTACGGCGCGACCGAGGCCGAACCGATCGCAGCGATCGAGTCCACCGAGCTGCGCTCGCTCGCGGGGCGAGCGGCACCGGGCAGCGGCATGCTCGTGGGCAGGCCATGTGACGGCATCGACGTGCGGCTCTTGCCGATCGATGGGCGCCCGACCCTGCCGACCCCGGGCGCGGTGCCCGGGCGGATCCTCGTCCGCGGCGACAGGGTCGCCCGCGACGCGGCGCGTTCCGACGCCGACGGCTGGCTCGACACGGGCGACGTGGGCACGATCGACTCGGACGGGCGGCTCCGATTGCTGGGTCGAGCGTCGAACATGCTCGCCGGCGGGGTCGCGCCCGCGGAGATCGAGGAGCCGGTGACGGCGCTCGAAGAGGTGGCGGCTTCGGCCCTCGTGTCGGTGCCGAGCCGCGACGGGCAGCGCCTCGTGCTCGCCGTACAGCCGGCCGTGGATGGCGCCGGGACCGACCTGCAGTCCCGGATCGCGTCGATGCTCTCCGAGCGGGGCTGGGCGGTCGTCCGTGTCGCCATCGTCCGCCGCTTGCCGCGCGACGCGAGGAGCGGGAAGGTCGACTACGGGCGCCTTCGCGCGATGGTCGGCTGATGGGCCGGCGTGTTGGCG
>JACQEF010000189.1 GCA_016200745.1 Chloroflexota bacterium
ACCGACGCGGTCAGCCTCGCATTCCTGGGCTATTTCGGCCACGAGTTCGACCTGGTCGCGTCGGGGATCAACTACGGCGCGAACCTCGGCGACGACATCACCTACTCCGGCACGGTCAGCGCCGCGATGGAGGCCGTGATCAACAACTGCCCGGCCTTTGCGATCTCGCAGGAGTATTACGAGCACCCGGACTTCGCGCTGGCCGCCCGCGCCGCTGCGACGGTCGCGCGCAACATCATGGAACACGGCCTGTCGCCGGGCGAGCTGATCAACGTGAACGTGCCGGCCATGCCGCTAGAGGACTTCGGCGGCGTCGAGGTCACCCGCCTCGGCAAGCGCGTCTACCAGGACGAGCTGATCCAGCGAACCGACCCGCGCGGGATCCCGTACTACTGGATCGGCGGGCCGCCACCATCCGGGCTGGCCGTGCCGGGAACGGACTTCCATGCGATGGTCAACCGGCGCATCGCGGTGACGCCGATCCACCTGGACCTGACCGGCAGGCGGCTGCTCAAGCGCCTCAAGACCTGGGACTGGACGCTGCCCGAGCCCGCCGATGGGAGCGAGACCGGCCAGGAGGGCTAGGCGCGCGAAGCCGACCCGTGGCCGGGCGAGACCGCCCGGCCGATTCGCCGCGGCAACGTCGTCGGATGTCTGCGACCGTACGGCGCGCCGCACATCGTCCCGATCTGGTTCTGGTGGGACGGCGACGCCATCCTGGTCTTCTCGAAGCCGGACGCCCAGAAGTTCCGCAACCTGCGCGACCGGCCGCAGGCGATGCTGGCCCTCGGCGATGCCGAGGACGACTTCGACGTGGGACGTCCCCCGGCCCGCCGCCCCGTAGCCCGCTCCCGGCGTCCGCTCAGCCCCGGCGCTTCTTCCAGTCAGCCACGATCTCGCGCGCCGCGTTCTGTCCGTTCTGGCCGCTGACGCCGCCACCCGGATGCGCGCCCGCGCCGGCGAGGTAGAGCCCATCGAGCGCGAGCCGGTACCGCGCGTGGCCCAGCAGCGGCCGCCACAGGAACCACTGGTCCAGGCCGTGCTCGCCGTGCATCGGATGCCCGCCCGAGAGGCCGTACTCCCGCTCGAGATCGACCGGCGTCAGGACCTGCCGGGCCGTCACCATCGCGGCCAGCCCCGGCGCGTACGTATCGAGCGTGGACACGACGAGATCGCCGAACGCCTCGCGACGCTCGTCCCAGGTGCCGTCGCGGAGCGCGTACGGCGTGGACTGGGCGATCACGCTCATCACCTGGGTTCCAGCCGGGGCGTCCTCGACCAGCGAGGGGTCGACCAGCGACGGGATCGTCGCCTCCATGACCGGCGGTTCGGACCAGCGGCCGTACTTGGCGGCATCGTGGGCCCGCTCCAGCGGGTCGATCCCGGGCACGACGAGGATCCGGCCACGGATCAGCGAGGCATCGTCGCCGGCAACCCGGAACCGGGGCGTCCCGGACAGGACCAGGTTGACCTTGGTGACCGTGCCCGGCGTCCGGATGTTGCCGGCCCGCCAGAGCAGGCTCGGGCCGATCGCCACGGGGTCGGCGAGGCGAGTCAGCGCCCGCTTCGGATCGACACCGGCCACGACGACACGCGCCGTGATCTCCTCGCCGCCGGCCAGTGCCACGCCCGTGGCACAGCCGTCGCGCGAGGTGATGGCCGCGACCTCGGCACCGGTCCGGTAGTCGACGCCCCAGGCGCGACCGGCAGCCTCGAGCGCGGACGTGAGCGCGCCCGGACCGCCGCGGGCGAACACGGTCTGGCCGGCGGCGCCACCGTCGTTGCCCGCCGAATCGGCGAGCAGCACCGCCGTCGTGCCGGCCGACCAGGGACCCATCGCCGTGTAGTGGACGCCGCGCCAGGCGATCGCGGCCTGGAGCGCGTCCGTCTCGAACGACTCCGCGACGAAGTCCGCGACGGCCATCGGCAGGACCCGGGTGATGGCCCGGGCGTCCTTGCGGCCGAGCCCGCGGAAGGTCCGCCCGAGCTGGAGCCCGTTGATGGCGTCACCCAGCCCCGGCGATTCGATGTCGGGCGGGGTCCGCGCGGCTAGCTCGCCGAGGAAGCCCGCGAGCGAACGAACGAGCCGGTCGAACGAGAGGTACGCGTCGGCATCGTGGGCCGACCGTGCGCGCAGGCCCGCGGCCGTCGTGCCGGGGTCCGCCCGAAGCACGATCGCGTCGCCGTCCGGACCGGGCGCGAAGACGCGGACGTCCGGCCCGATCAGCACCAGGCCGTGGCGCTTGAGATCGAGGTCGCGAACGACGGACGGCCGCAATCGTCCCACGGTGTGGGCGAGGGTCGGCACGCGAGCCCCAGGCGAGAGTTCCGATGTCGCCGTCGCGCCGCCCAGGGTCTCGCGTCGCTCGAGAACGACGGTCCGCAGTCCGGCCCGGCCAAGGTAGGCAGCGGTGACGAGGCCGTTATGGCCGCCGCCGATGACGATCGCGTCGTAGGTGTTGGTTGTCATCGTCAGGCCGCCCTTCGCCCGCGGGCCTTGAGGACCTCGAGCGCCGCGATCCTGCCGTTCGCGCCCATGATGCCGCCGCCCGGATGGGTGGCCGATCCGCACAGCCACAGGTCACGGACCGGGGTCCGGAATCGCGCGTAGCCAGGCACGGGCCGGTTGAAGAAGAGCTGCTCGAGCGACAGCTCGCCCTGGAAGATGTTCCCCTCCGACAGCCCGGTCGTCCGCTCGATGTCGAGCGGCGTCTGGACGTTGCGGTGGAGGATGATGTCGCGGATGTTCGGGGCGAACTCGGCGATCCGGTCGATCACCGCGTCGCCGAACGCCTCGCGCTGGTCGTCCCAGGTGCCGAGCTCGGGCGCCAGCCTGTACGGCGCGTACTGGACGAAGCAGCTGATGACGTGCTTGCCTGGCGGTGCCATCGACGGGTCGACCAGGGTCGGGATGATCATGTCGACGTAGGGCCGGCGGCTGAACCGGCCGTACTTGGCGTCGTCGTAGGCCTGCTCCATCTCCTCGACCGAGGGACTGAAGCTGATCGCCCCGCGCAGGTGCTCGCCCTCGCCCGGCAGGCAGGTGAATTCCGGCAGCCGGTCGACGGCCAGGTTGACCTTGCCGGACGAGCCGCGGAACTTGAAGCGACGGATCTCCGCCTCGAAGACCGGGTCGAGCGTGCCGGGCTCCAGCAGGTCGAGGAAGGTGAGCCGCGAATCGAGCGAGCTCAGGATCGACGTCGCCTCGATCTCCTCGCCATCGTCGAGGACGACGCCGGCGGCCCGCCCGCCCTTGACCAGCACACGCGCGACCGGCGCCTCCATCCGGATCTCCGCCCCGAGCGCCTGCGCCGCTCTGCCGATCGACTCGCTGATTCCGCCGGTCCCGCCCTTCGGGATGCCCCACGCCCGGAACGCGCCGTCGATCTCGCCCATGTAGTGGTGGAGCAGGACGTATGCCGTGCCCGGGCTCTTGACGCCCTGGTAGGTCCCGATGATCCCGGAAGCGGACATCGTCGCCTTGAGCGGCCGGGTCTCGAACCACTGGTCGAGGAAGTCCGAGGCGCTCATCGTCATCAGCTGGACGAAGACCGCCTGTTGCCGCTGCGGCAGCTGCTGGAACCGGCGCAGGAGCCCCGCCAGCGGCAGCAGCGGCCGCGGGTCGTTGCTGGTCGGGTCGGGCGGCGTGATGGCCAGGATCGGCTTGATGAAGCGGGCCATCTCGACCATCAGCTGGCCGTATTCCTCGTACGCCTCGGCGTCGCTCGCGGACCAGCGGCGGAGCTCGCGGATGGTCCGCCCGTGATCGTTGACGCGCCAGAGGTAGTCGCCGCCCCCGGCGGCCGGGCCTTCGCCCGGTCGGAGCGGGGTGAACGTGCCGTCGAGCGGGAGGATGTCGAGCCCGTGCTTCGGGAGCTCCAGGTCGCGGATGATCTCGGGGCGGAGCAGCGACACCACGTAGCTGAAGACCGAGAACCGGAAGCCGGGGAAGATCTCCTCGGTGACCGCTGCGCCACCCAGGACGTGGCGCTTCTCGAGCACCAGGGTCCTGAGTCCGGCCCGCGCGAGATAGGCCGCGCTGACCAGGCCGTTGTGGCCACCGCCGATGATGATCGCGTCGTACGACCGGGCCACGCTGCCTCCTCGGGCTGCGCCCCGAGGGCGCATCGACTATCCAGCCTGCATAGCTTTCATGCAGTCTAGCGGAGCCGCGAACCGCCCGACGGGTCGTCGTGACGCGGTTCGGACGGCCCGACCGGACCCGCGCCCTCGACGAACCGGCCGTCCCGCAGCTCGATGGCCCGGTCGGCGAGTTCGATCAGCATCGGGTCGTGCGTGGCGATGATCGCGGTGAGCCGCTCGCTGCGGACGATGGCCCGGAGGAGCGTCATGATCGACCGCCCCGTCCCAGAGTCGAGCTGTCCGGTCGGCTCGTCGGCAAGGATCAGGTCCGGCCGATTGGCGAGCGCCCGGGCGATCGCGACCCGCTGCTGCTCGCCACCCGACAGCTCGTGCGGTCGATGGTGAGCCCGCCCGCCGAGCCCGACCAGCTCGAGGAGGATCGCGACCCGCTCGGCCCGTTCGCGCGGGTCTGCCGACACGAGGCGCATCGGGACCTCCACGTTCTCGGCGGCCGACAGGATCGACAGCAGCCCGAACGCCTGGAAGATGAAACCCACGCGGCGCCGGCGCAGGTCGACGAGCTCGCTCGGGCGCATCTCGCCGACCGACTGGCCGTCGACTTCGACGCGGCCACTCGTCGGCCGGTCGAGACCGCCGATCAGCGACAGCAGCGTCGTCTTGCCGGACCCGGACCGGCCGCGGATCGCGACCAGCTCGCCACGCTCGACACGCAGGTTCACGTCGCGGACGGCGTGAACCACGTCGGCGCCGCGGGCGAAGTCGCGGCACAGATCGTGCGTCACGACGATCGGACCGTCGTAGCCGCCGGGGCGCATGGCGCGGGCGTAGCGGGCCCCGACCGAGGTCATCGCCGACCCTCCGTGTGCCGATCGTGCGCGGGCAGGTCGGCGGCCGGTACCGCGCCGCGACCGGAAGCCTCGGCCGGATCGGGACCGTGCGACCCGGCCGGCGTGGAGCCCGGGCGATCCGGCCAGACGCCGATGTGGTCGGGTTCGAGCTCGAGCCGGACCCGCCGCTCGAGGTGGAGCGCCTCGACGTGGGCCCGGGGGAGCTGCAGCCGCCCGGCCCGGTCGAGCACGGCGTACTCGGTGGCGATGACGTGGTGCTCGCCGGCCTCGGAGATGGCTCGCTGGCGGAGGACCTCGCTGCTCACCCGGCCGTCGCGGATCGAGATCGTCCGGCTGACCTGTTCGCTCACCAGCGGGTCGTGGGTGGCGATGACGATCGTCACCCCCAGCTCGTGATTGAGCCGCCGGAACAGCTCGAAGGTCTGATGCGCGGTCGCGGTGTCGAGCTCGCCCGTGGGCTCGTCGGCGAGGAGGACCTCGGGGTGGTTGGCCAGGGCGACCGCGATGGCCGCGCGCTGCTGTTCACCGCCGGACAGCTCGTCCGGGCGGCGGTGGAGCCGATCTCCCAGGTCGACCTGATCGAGCAGCTCGCGAGCCGCGGCCTCGCGGGCCTGCGACCCGATGCCGTCGAGGACCATCGGCATCGTCACGTTCTCCAGGACCGTCAGGTAGGGCAGCAGGTTGCGCGAGCTCTGCTGCCAGACGAACCCGATCACCCGCCGAAGGTAGTCGGTCTGTTCGCGGGTGCCCATGTCGGCCAGCTGGTGGCCGGCGACCACCGCGCGGCCCGCGGACGGAACGTCGAGCCCGCCAAGGATGTTGAGGAGCGTGCTCTTGCCCGAGCCGGAGGCGCCGATCAGCGCGACGAACTCGCCCGACTCCACGAGGAGGTCGAGCCCCTGGAGGGCGACGACCTCGAGGTCGGCGACCTTGTAGATCTTGACCAGGTTGTCGCACACGATCATCGACCGCTCGCCGAAGCGGGGTCGCACCTGGCGGGCGCGCTGCTCGGCGCTCGGCAGGTCGATGATCTCGGGGATCGGCTCGCTCATCGTGCCCCTCATGGTGGCGTGTCCGGTCATGGCTCGCCAATCCGCAGGACCTGGCTGACGTCGAGCCGGCGCGCCAGCCACGTGCTCAGCGCCACCGCGGCGGCCACGACGGCCACCACGAGGCCGGCCACGGCCGCGAGCGACCCCGGATCCGCCTGCAGTCGCACGGGCGACGCCGGGTCACTGAACACGGCGAGATTCAGGCCCGGAGCGAGGAACCAGGCGAGACCGGCGCCCAGGCCGAGACCGATCGCCAAGGCGAGCAGGACGGGAAGCCCCTGCTCGAGGAACAGCAGGCCGAGCGCCTGACGGTCGCTCAGCCCGAGGGTCCGCAGAACCGCCAGTTCACGCGACCGGCGGGGTGCGTGCAGGACGATGACCGCCACCACCGCGACGACCGCGTAGGCCATCGCGACGAGCAGCGCGACCAGGAAGCCGCCGGCCACCCCGGCCACCAGCGGCGCGTCGTGGAGCGCGCCGAACCGGTCGTATCGGGAGGTCACCCCCGCGGCGCCTGGACCCGTCCCGACCAGGTCGCGGAGGGCGCCGTCGAGCGATTCGGGGCCGCGAACGAACCACGTCGTGGGTCGCAGCGGGCTCCCCCGCCCTGCCGCGGCAACGACCGGATACGGCGCGATGATGAACGGGGTCCTCGCCGCGATGCCCGGGAACGCGTCGACCCGGCCGCCCACCCGGAACGTGAGCTGCCGCCCGTTGATCGACGCCTGGAAGGTGGTGCCGATCGTCATCTCGTCGCTCCCGGTCGGCAGGGTCGTCGACAGCGCCGCGGGGATCGGGTTGGCGGGCGTCCCGGCCGTCGGATCGGGCGCCACCCGACCGAACCAGGCCGGGATCCCGATGGCGACCGGCGACTCCGCGACGACCGCCGGGTACCTCGCCGGGTCGATGGCCACGAACAGCCAGCTCGACCGCCGGCCGGGCGACGTCTCGATCGAGACGTCGGAGTCGATCAGGCCCGGCGCAGCCGCCTCGACGCCGGGGACCGCCGACGGATCGATGCGTTCGGCGAGACCCGATCCGGTCGGCGAGTCGATCCGGAAGTCGGCTCCGACCTGCCGCCAGGCCGCCTCGAACTGGCTGCGCTCGATCGTGATCTGGACCACCGACGAGAACGTCCCGATCGCCACGGTGAGCATCACGATCAGGAGCGGGAGGTGGCCGGCCGTCGGCCGTCGGCCAAGGTTGCGCAGCCCGAGGACGGGGACGAGGTCGCGCCGGCGAGCCAGCAGCCAGCCCAGTCCGCGGACGGGCAGCGGATAGACCCGGATCGTGAGCAGGGCAACCGCCAGCCCGATCAGCACGGGCGACGCGGCCAGCAGCGGATCGAAACCGGTCGAGGTGCCGGAAACGCCCGTCGCGGCGAGGCCGCGCTGCCGGAGCAGCCACGCGACGGCGAGCGACAGGCCGATCACCACGGCCTCGAACACCAGCCGCCGCGGCGACAGGCGGAAGGCCGGCGGGTCTTCGCGCTCGAGGTCGCGCCGGGCGCGGCGCGCGACCGGCCAGGTGGCGGCGACCAGCAGGACGATGGCGCTCCCGGCAACCGCGATCACGCCGGCGCCCGACAGGTCGCTCGCTCGGGCCGGGATCGCCGCGACCGCGACCGCCAGACCCGCGAGTGCAGCCGGCACGGCGATCAGGACGCCCTCCCAGAGCTGCGCCTCGAGCACCTGCCGGGCGGACGCGCCGCGCGCCCGGGCCAGGCTCAGCGCGGGGTGCCGGCGGCGGACGACGAGGACGCCGATGAGACCGACCGCACCTCCGGCGACGATCAGCGGTCCGAGCGACGCGATCGACAGGGCCGTCGTGCTGATGCCTCGTTGGTGGAGATACCGCTGGACGATGTCCAGGAGCCCGGTCCTGGCGATCGTCGAGCCCGACCGGATCGCGCCGGCCGACGAGTAGGTCGCCTCGAGGCGCGTCAGCTCCGGGACCAGGTCGTCCACCTTTCCGGCGTCGAGCCGGGTCGTGTCGACGAACTCGCGCCAGTGGTAGCTGGCGGGAATCCCGAGGCCGAGCAGGTCGCCGTAGGCGTCGGGCGCGAACAAGCCGGTCGTATACGCGATCGGATCGTCGGCCGGACCGGCGAGCCCGGCCGCCTCGAGCGCGTGGTCGTCGAACCAGAACGGGGCGCGCCCATCGCCGACCGTGAACCGGCCGACCAGGGTCAGCTCGACTTCGGTGACCGGCCGTGGGAACACGTTCGCCAGCACCGGGTCGCTCGGGTCGACGTTGGCCCGCCAGGTGTCGCCGACGGCCATGCCGATCAGGTCGGCGGCCTGTTGCGACAGGGCGAACTCGAAGCGGGGCGGCGCCTCCGCCTCCGGACTTCCGGGCTCGGGCGCGACCGTCGGCGGCGGCACAGCGAGCGGCCAACGGCCGTCGACGAGGTCCACCCGTCCGTCGAGGCCGTCCTGCCACCGGAGGGTCACGAACGTCCGCAGGTTGGGAGGATCGGCAACTCGGAAGCGAGGCAGGTCCACGACGTAGTGGTCCTGGCCGATGAGTCCTCGGACGGTCTCGGGCAGGCCGTCCCGGAGCGAGGCGCCGCGTGCGGTGACGCCGTCGAACGGCCCGCCATCCGAGGGCTCGAACCGGTCGACGCTCAGGAACTGCAGGTTCCGCTGGGCCGCCGTGGCGTGGTCGGCGGCGTAGCGCAGCCCGTCGTCGCTGACCCGGTTGAACAGCCGCGGCCCGGCGGCCACCGCGAGGCTGGTGACGGCCACCAGCACGAACAGCAGGACCACGACGGCGCGCTCCTGGCGCAGTCGGCGGAGCAATGCGACCGCCGAGGCGATGCCGCGCGTCATCAGTCCGTACTCATCCGAAGGACGGACGCCAGCCTGAGCCGGCCGAGCAGCCAGCTCAGCAGCACGACCGTGCCGCCGAGCGCGATGAGGCTGCTGAGCTCGAGGATCGCGACGCTCGCCCACGGCACGGTCACGACGACCGGCGGGAACGGCGTCGCCGCGCCTGAGGTCACTGTGATGAACGGCAGCACGACCCAGGCCATCGCCAACCCGAGCAGGCTGCCGACGACCAGGCTCACCGCGGCCAGCGCCGCGCTCTCGAGCGACAGCCACACCGAGAGTTGCCGCGACGAGAGGCCGAGCGCCTGGAGCAGCGCGAACTCGGTGATCCGCTCGCGAGCCGAAACCGCGGCGCTGACCACGAACCCCACGATCGCGAAGAGTGCGGCCGCTGCGAACCCGATCGCCAGCGCGCCGATGATCCCGAGCGCGACCGGGTCGGTCGCGAGCGCCCGGGCCCGGCCGGCGATGGTCTCGACGCCGGCGCTCGCGAATGGCGTTCGACCGAGGGCGTCGGCGACGGTCCCCGCCGCGCCGTCATCGACCGCGAGCCACCACTCGAGGACGGGCTCGACCGCATCGTTGCCCTCGTACTCCAGCAGCGACAGCGTCGCCAGGTCCATCAGGGCGACCGGCTGGCGGGGATCCGTGCCCGGAAACGCGCGGACCGAACCGGTCACCTGAACGGTCCGACGCACTCCGCCGATCGTCAGGGGCACGGCGTCACCGACCCGGCTGGCGGACGCGTCGAGGAACGCCTCGGACGCCACGACCGGCACCGGACGATCGGTCGCGGTCGCCAGCGACGCCGGAGCGAAGGTCAGGATCAGGCCGCGTCCCACGCGGTCGACCCCGGGCAGATACGGCAGGCCCGGCGCGCCGGTCTCGGCGGCGAGATCGCCGCCCCGCAGGAACGGCGAGACCACCTGGTGCGGCCGGCCGAAGTACGCGGACGTGCTCCGCCAGCCCGCGGCCAGCGTCGATGACACCGGCATCCACGCGCCGTCCGTGCCGGCGGCCGCGAGCGCCCCCACCGTCAGTGTCGCGTCGGTCGCGCGATAGGCCGCGGGGAGGTTGACGGCAACCTCCAGCGCGACGAGCTCGAGCGGCGACGCGAACGCCGCCCCGTCCGGTGCGCCGGGCGCGCCGAGGGGCACGACGAGCTGGTTGCGCTCGACGTCCAGCGTGGCCGAGCGGCCCGTGAACCGGTACAGGACGCCACGCGCGTCGCGCACGACCGCGGACAGGCCGACGCCCCGCCAATCCCGGATCTCCGCTCGCGTGGCCGGCACTTCGACCTGGAGACCCGTCGCCGGATCCACCTCCTCGCGCTCGATCGTCGTGATCGCCAGGACGACGTCCACGCGGAGCTGCCGCGTGGCGTCCGGCAAGGGGACGCCCTGGACCTCCGGGCGCGCGGCGGCGAGCGGCGCCGCGAGCGTCGCCAGGGAATCGGTGGCCAGGTCGCCGCGCAGCCGGACGACCGCCGGGACGCTGCCGGCATCCGCGGCTAGGACCTCGCCGCCCGCCGTGGACCGGCCGACACGCACGCCTTCGTGCGCGATGGGCAGCCGGTCCGCCAGCCCGGGTAGCGAGCCGTACGCGGCATCGAGCGCCCAGGTGGGCATCGACTCGAGCTGCCGTCCGGCCTGAACGCGGACGTCGGTGCCCACCTGGAACGTCGCCTGATCCGCCTGCGACGACGACCAGGTGGCGGTGTAGCAGACCGCGAACACGCCCATCGCCATGGCCAGCATGAGAAGCAGCGCCGCTCGCGTGTAGCGAAGGGGGCGGCGTGCGAGCTGACGGGCGCCGAGGGCCGCCACCAGGCCGCGCCGCCGGGTCGTGGCGCGCTCGGCCAGCTGGGCCAGCAGCGGCACGATCCGGAGCGCCGCCACGCCGCCGGCCAGCAGGCCGAGTGCCGGAGTCGCGATCAGCAGCGGATCGAGACCGAGCGTCCCCTGCACCGACCGGGTCAGTGGCGCGCCGTACTGCCGGAGCTGCCAGAACCCGAGACCCGCCACGGCCAGGAGCGCCACGTCGATACCGAGCCGCTGCCCGA
>JACQEF010000188.1 GCA_016200745.1 Chloroflexota bacterium
CGGCTCATGCTCGACCTGCGGGCCGCGCGTGGGCTCACCTACGTGTTCATCACCCACGACCTCTCCCTGGCCTGGGTGCTGGCCGACCGCATCGCGGTCATGTACCTCGGCAAGATCATGGAGATCGGGCCGGCGGAGCAGGTCATCCGCGACCCGCACAACCCGTACACGAAGGCGCTCGTCAGCGTCGCGCCGACGCCGAACCCGCCGTCCGCCGGCGCGCGCGCCCAACGGACGATCCTGGTCGGAGAGACGCCAGACGCGGTCCGCCTTCCGTCCGGTTGCCGGTTCCATCCGCGCTGCCCCCTGGCGTTCGACCGGTGCCGGGTCGAGGAGCCCCCGCTGTTCGACGTGGCCCCCGGCCAGCAGGCGGCGTGCTGGCTCGTCGAGGACGGGCGCGCGCTGCCCGTGATGCCGTCCACGGCAGCGGCCGGCGCCGCGGCTCCGACGGCCGCGGCGGCCATGGCGATCGGCAGCGCCGCGGCGGGACCGGCCGGGCGACCGGCGCCGGCAGCCTTGCAGCCGAGCTGATCGCGGGCTTTCCGGGCGCCGCCGGGCTTATCCGGCGCTGGTCGCCGGTGCCGGCATCCGATCGATCACCCGGTAGATCAGCGCGGCGATCACGCCCCCGGCCGTCGGGCCGACGAGGTAGATCCAGAGCTTCGAGAGGTCGCCGCCGAGCAGTGCCGGTGCGATGCTGCGTGCCGGATTGACCGAGGACCCGGTGAACGGCACGGCCACAAGGTGGATCGCGACGAGGGTCAGCGGGATCGCCAGCGCCGCCAGCGCCGAAGCGTGCTTGGTCGAGGCGAGGATCACCAGCAGGAAGATCGCCGTCAGCACCGTCTCGAAGACCAGCGCCTGGACGTCGCCGAAGCCGGACCCGGGGGCGGTGATCGTGGCCTTCACGGCGTCCTGGCTCCAGAGGACGTAGATCAGCCCCGAGGCGCCGATGGCACCGATGACCTGGCTGACGATGTAGCCGGCCGCATCCGTCGGCGACAGGCGCCCGTCGATCGCCAGGGCCAACGAGACGGCCGGGTTGAAGTGGCCGCCGGAGACGTGGCCGAAGGCGAAGATCGCGGCCAGCAGGCCGAGGCCGAAGCCGAGCGGGACCACGACCATCAGGGGCGCCACCCCCGGGCCGAGCGCACCGACCGCCTGGATGCTGGACATCCCGATAACGAAGAACAGGAACGTGCCGAGCAGCTCGGCGAGATATGCGCGGGCGTTCATCTTCCCTCCTCTGGCAGACCCGGGCCGGTCGAGGTCACGATACCGTCCCGCCCGCGCGCCGCGCGAATCAGGAGCGCGTCACGCCAGGTCCGGCAGAGCACCTCGACCAGCTCCAGGCGATCGACCGCGGTCTCGGCGTCGGCGCCGACCGCGATCGCCCCGTGCCGCTCGAGCAGGACCGCATCGGCCGGTGGATCCGGTGGTGCCGTGAGCGCCGCGGCGACGCGCTCGGCCAGGTCGTCGCTGCCCATCGCGCCGTACGGCACGTAGGGCAGCCGCGGGACGAGCAGCGCCGTCTCCGGGAGCGCGGCCGGGTCCGGGACCTCGCCCGCCAGCGTCAGCGCCATCGAGGCGGGCAGGTGCGCGTGGACGATCGCCCCGAGCTCGGGCCGGGCGGCATGGACGGCGAGGTGGATCGCCAGGTCCGAGCTGGCGGGCCGGCCGCTGCGCGACGTCGCGTCGCGGTCCGGATGGCCCAGCCACAGGACGACCAGGTCGTCGCCGGCGAGCTCGTCCTTGCGCCGGCCGGACGGCGTGATCAGCACCCGGTCGGCGTCGAGCCGGATCGACAGGTTGCCCTCGCCGGCCGAGATCAGGCCCCGGGCACCGAGCCGCCGGCCCGCGTCGATGAGCGCCTCGGCCGCGAGATGCGGGTCCATCGCGCCATGCTACGTCCGCCCGTCGTCACGGATGTCGCGATGGACGCGTCCCTCAGGCGGCCCGGGCGATCGGCGCGGCGACGGGATCCGGCGCGAGCGCGGCGCGCACGCCGCATCCCTCGCAGACGACCTCATCGGCCTCGGCGGATTCCACCATCGCGGGTTCGCCACACCATGGACAATCGAAGGTGACCACTGTGTTCCACTCCGTTGCTGCTGGACCGGGATCTCTGGTCCACACCGTGCGGGTGCCCTGTGACAGCTAGCGTGTCATCGCCGGCGATCGAGTTCGACGGCATCACCAAGCGCTACGGCCGGACAACCGCGCTCGACGCGTTGAGCCTGCGTGTCGGCCGCGGCGAGCTGGTCGGCCTGCTCGGACCGAATGGGGCGGGCAAGACCACGGCGGTCAAGCTCGTCCTGGGGCTCGTGCGCCCCACGAGCGGGACCGGCCACGTCCTCGGCGCGCCGATCGGCGATCGCGCGGCCCGCGCCCGGATCGGCTACCTGCCGGAGCTGTTCCGATACCAGCCCTGGCTCCGGGCACGGGAGGTCCTGACACTCCACGCCGAGCTCGCCGGCGTGGCCCCCGGCCGTCGCGCGGCCGCCACCGCCGAGGCGCTCGACCGGGTCGGCCTGACCGACCGCGCCGACGATCCCGTCCACGACTTCTCGAAGGGCATGCAGCAGCGGCTCGGTCTCGGCGTCGCGCTCCTCGGCGAGCCGGAACTGATCCTCCTGGACGAGCCGACCTCGGCGCTCGATCCGGTCGGTCGGACCGACGTTCGAGCGATCGTGCGGTCGGCGCGGGATCGGGGAGCGACCGTGATCCTGAACTCGCACCTGCTGACCGAGGTCGAGCGCGTCTGCGACCGGGTCGTGATCCTCCACCGCGGCCGCGTGATCGCGTCCGGGCCGCTCGACGAGGTCGTCGCCGCCGACGGCGTCCGGCTAAGGGTCAGCGACCTCGACGACGCGGGCCGCCGGGTGCTCGCCGGCTTCGGCCCGGTCTCGACCGACGGCGACTGGCTGTCGATCCGGCCGCTCGACGCCGCCCGGATCCCCGAGGTCGTCGCCGCGCTGGTCGCGACCGGCGGCCGGGTCCACGCGGTGGAGCCGGGGCGGGGGTCGCTCGAGGCGCGCTTCCTCGAGCTCGTGACCGCACCCGAGGAGGAGACCGCGTGATCGTCATCGCCCGGCTGACCGTCCGCGAGCTCGTCCGCCGGCGGGTGGTCTGGGTCCTCGCCGCGCTGACGGTCCTGTCCGTCACGCTGGTCGCGGTGGGCCTCGATCGGCTCGTCAGCCTGGCTCGCGCGGACGGGACGAACGAGCTCGAGATCCGGATCGGCGTCTCGCAGGTGCTGATCCTGATCGCCTTCATGTTCAGCTTCGTGCTGGCGATGACCGCGGCGTTCGTCGGGGCGCCGGCGATCGGTGGCGAGCTCGAATCGGGGGTCGCGCTGGCGATCCTGGCGCGCCCGTTGCGGCGCGCCGAGGTCCTGCTCGGTCGGTGGCTCGGATCGGCGCTGATCGTGGTGGGCTACACGGCGGCCTCGGGGCTGCTGGCGATCGCCGTGGCGACGCAGATTTCCGGCTACGGGCCGCCGGATCCGTTCCTGGCGGTCGCGTTCCTGTCCGGCCAGGCGCTCGTGCTCCTGACGCTGACCCTCGCCCTCGGGTCGGTCCTGCCGTCGATCGCGGCCGGGGCGATCGCGGTCGTCGGTTTCGGGCTCGGCTGGATGGCCGGCGTGCTGGCCGGGGTGGCTGCCGCGTTCGGGGTCGAGGTCCTGGGACAGGTGGCCGAGGTCAGCCGCTGGATCCTCCCCAGCGACGGGCTCTGGCGTGGCGTGATCTACGGCCTCGAGCCGCCGCTCGTCGTCATGCTCGCGACCGGCAACCTGCCGCGCTACGCGGATGCGAACCCGTTCTACGCCTCGGCGCCGCCGCCGCTCGGGTTCGTCATCTGGTCGGGCGTCTGGATCGCGCTCGTGCTCGGCGTCTCGAGCTGGTGGTTCGAGCGCCGCGACCTCTGAAGCCCGAAGCGACGGTGACGCCCCGACCTGCGGTCGCGACGCCAGGTCAGCCCCGGTAGCGGAAGCAGCCCGGCAGGTGGTCGTCGACCAGGCCGACGCTCTGCATGAAGGCGTAGACGATCGTCGAACCGACGAACCGGAAGCCGAGCCGCTTCAGGTCGAGGGACAGCGCGTCGGAGACGGGCGTCGTGGACGGGATCTGCCCGCTCGGGGTGCCGGCGGCGAGGCGCGCCGGTGGACCCGGCACCCGGTCCGCCAGGTACCGATCGAATGACCCGAACGCCTCGGCGACGCGGAGCTGCGCGGCCGCGTTCTCGATGGTCGCCTCGATCTTGGCCCGGTTCCGGACGATCCCGGCATCGGCCATGAGCCGGGCCCGATC
>JACQEF010000190.1 GCA_016200745.1 Chloroflexota bacterium
AGGCGAAGTCGACGTGGCCCGGCGTGTCGATCAGGTTGAGGCCGTAGGTCAGGCCGTCGCGGGCGGTGTACTCGAGGCGGACCGCGCGCGCCTTGATGGTGATCCCCTTCTCGCGCTCGAGGTCCATCGAGTCGAGGACCTGGCTCATCATCTGGCGCCCTTCGATCGTGTGGGTCAGCTCCAACAGCCGGTCGGCAAGCGTGGACTTGCCGTGGTCGATGTGGGCAATGATCGAGAAGTTGCGCAAGCGGTCCTGGGGGATGGTCACGAGGCGGCAGTGTATCCGGTCGGGTCGCCGTCCCCGGGGCGAGCCGGACCGCTCATGCCGAGACGGCCGCCAGGACCGTGACCCCGGCCACGATCAGCACGACCCCGACCAGCTGGACGCGGGCCAGACGCTCACCGAACAGCAGGAAGGCGGCCACTGCGGCGAGGGCGGCGAACTGGCTGCCCATCACCGCCGTGATCGCGATGCTCTCACGCGAGCCCCAGGCCGACAGCATTGAGCCGACGACCTCGCCGATCCCGGCGATCACGACCAGCGGCAGGGCGGCCCGGGTCACCCGCAGCCGGCCCTGGAGGAACAGCGGGATCGCGACGGCGACGACACCGATGAGCCGCGCCCCGAGAGCGACCCACGACACCGGGACGAGCAGCGCCGACCGGCCGGCGGCGACGATGCCGATCCCGAAGATGACCGCCGCGACGATCGCCAGGGTTGCCGTCCGGCGGCCGTCGACGGGCGGGTCGGGGCGGATGGAGTCCAGGCCCGACGCCGGCGGCTCCATCGCGGTCTCCAGCGCCGGCTCGTCGATCGCGTCGGCCAGCACGTCGAAATCCCCGGCGGCCACTTCGGGGCGCGCACGCTCGATCGACGACAGGACGACCCCGGCGGCGATCGCGATCAGCATGACCCCGGCGATCACCCCGATCGGATCGCCGAGGGCGACCGACACGATCGCGGCCACGGCTCCTTCGGTCGACACGATCGGCGCGACGATCGAGACCTTGCCGACCCGCAGCGCCGCGTAGGTGAGCTGCAGACCGACGACATAGCAGCTGCCGGCCAGGAACAGGAGCGCGAAGGTCGATGGCGCCACCGTCGCCGGCGGCGGGCTCACGACCGCGATCGGCAGGCCGACCGCCACGCCGACGATCATGATCCAGGCCAGCACGACGCGGGAGCCGAGCATCCGGCTCGAACGCGACGAGCAGAGCGTGGCGGCGGCCCACAGCGCGGCGGCACCGAGGCCCGCGAGGATCGCGGTCATCGCACCAGTGTGGAGGGTCCGCCGGCTCGCCGCCGCACGGGGTGGTCGCGTGGACCTGTGCTACCATCCGTCTCCGCGCCCGGCGCCGTCTCGTGCCTCGCGCCCACTCACCGTCCCAATCAAGCCGAGGTTTGCCCACGTGGCCAAGACGCCCCGCACCTGGACTGGGGCTCGCACGCCGTCCGGACTCAAGCGAGTCCGCCAGGCGCAGAGCCGCCACGAGGTGCTCCAGCCCCGGCGCAGCGCCGCCAAGACCCACGTCGCCAAGGCGCTTGCCGCCGTGGCCCAGCCGGCCGGCTCGACGATCGATCCGGTGGCGGCCCTCGCCGAAGCCCTGAGCGCGCTCGATCGCGCGGCCAAGGTCGGCGCGATCCATCCGAACGCCGCCGCCCGCCGCAAGTCACGCTTGACGCTCAAGGTCAATGCCGCACTCGGTGGCACGGCCGTGCAGTCCGGCGCCCGCGTCGTCAAGACCACCGGCAAGGCCGCGGCGGCAAAGGCCGCCAAGGTCCGGATCGCGGCCGGCAAGGCCGGCAAGGCCAAGGGTGCCCAGACGGCGGCCGGCAAGGCGCGTGCCGCGCTGAGCAAGACCGCCCGAGCGGAAGCAGCCGCCGCCAAGGCCGCAGCCGAATCCTCGACCGCCGCAGCGACGCCGGCGAAGACCACCGCCGCCCGCACGACCAAGGCCGCGCCTGCGGCAAAGCCCGCGGCGACGAAGAAGGCGGCCTCCGTGCCGAAGCCTGCCGCCAAGGCGACCGCGAAGAAGGCGGCGGTCCCCAAGGCCCCGGCCGCCCGGAAGGCCGCGCCAAAGAAGTAACCGACGCTCAGTCGAAGCCGACAGCGACGCCCCGGCAATCGCCGGGGCGTTTCCGTACGACGATCCCGGGTCGCGGCGTCGCCCGGCGTCCCGCGTTCCCGATCTGGCGGAATAGTCACCAGTGGGCTCGTATGGCCGACCCGGGGCCAATCCAACGTGTTCGACCTGAGGCACGCGCGAGCACCTGAGCGTGATTGAGTCCCGCGACGGCGTTGCCGGGCGTCGTCCGCCACATTGCGGAGGCCTGGAACAGGCCGTTGAAGTCGACAGGTGACTGTTCCGCCGTTTCGTCGAGGTGGGCGACCGGCGGACGTCGTAGGGGGAGGCGCAGACCGTCGATCCCGGCATCGGCGGGGCGAAGCCGCCGTTTGAAGGCGCCGGTGGTCCGAGGCGGTCGCCGCCCTGGAGCCCGCGTCGCTACCTTGCGGCGGTGGCAGACTCCGGCGGCACGGCCTTTGGACGCGTCAGGCCATACATCCCGGCGCCGCCAAGGCCGCCGAGCAGGGTCAGCCCAAGCACTGTCCCGGCGTTGCTGAGTTGCTCCCCCCAGTAGAACGCCGTGAAGGACGACGCGTCGGTGACTCCGGCCGCGACGAGGTCGGGCCCTCGATCGGCGTCGAGGTAGCGCTGATACACGCAATCCGCGCCCGTCGAGCAGGCGAGAGTTCCGCCCAGCCCCGGATCGCGGTAGCCGTTGTCACCGTAAAAGAAAAGGACCTTGAGCAGGAGCAGCAGGGCCACCATCGACAGGCCGGTCACCACGGAGGCGAACAGCCCGTTCGTGAGGATCCGCCGCCACGGGCCGGCGCGCCGGTTGGACCGCTGATTGGCGTAGTAGCCGATCAGCAGCCCGGACGGCAGCGCGAACAGCCAGATCAGCCCCTCGATCGGGATGATCAGGGTGAAGCTGGCCACGATCGTGACCGCCATGCCGATCCCGACATAGGCGGCCGCGATCGCGCCGCGATCGGCGATTCGCCTCACGAACCGGAGAGCGCGGCTCGTCCGGGGTACCGGGCGGCGTCACCGAGCTCACCCTCGATGCGCATCAACCGGTTGTACTTGGCGACCCGCTCGGAACGGGACGGGGCGCCGCTCTTGATCTGGCCGGTGCCCATCGCGACCACGAAGTCGGCGATGGTCGTGTCCTCGGTCTCACCCGAACGATGGCTGACCATGGCGGTCCAGCCGGCGCTGCGGGCCAGGTTGATCGCGTCGACCGTCTCGGACAGCGTGCCGATCTGGTTGAGCTTGATCAGGACCGAGTTCATCGCCCGCTCCTTGATCCCCTTGGCGATGAATGCCGGGTTCGTCACCACGATGTCGTCGCCGACGAGCTGCACCTTCGAACCAAGCCGGGCGGTGAGCTCGCGCCAGCCGGCCCAGTCGTCCTCGGCGAGGCCGTCCTCGAGCGACACGATCGGGTACTTGTTGATCCAGCTCTCCCACAGGTCGACCATCTCGCCCGAGTCGAGCGTCCGGCCCTCGCGCTCCAGGCGATATCGCCCGGTGACACCTTCGATACCGGTGCCCTCCTCGAGGATCGAGCTGGTCGCCGGGTCGAGCGCGAGCGCGACGTCCTCGCCCGGCCGGTAGCCGGCGCCCTCGATGGCCCGGAGGATCACCTCGACGGCGGCCTCATTCGACGGCAGGGACGGCGCGAAGCCGCCCTCGTCGCCCTGACCGACCGAAAAGCCCTGGCTGTGCAGGATCGACTTGAGGGAATGGAAGACCTCGGAACCGGCGCGGACCGCCTCGGCGAACGTGGCCACGCCCACGGGGGCGACCATGAACTCCTGGAAGTCCGTGGAATTCTCGGCGTGCTTGCCGCCGTTGAGGATGTTGAAGAACGGGACCGGCAGGGTCCGGGCGCCGACGCCGCCGAGATAGCGGTACAGGGGCAGGTCCACGGACGCTGCGCTGGCGTGGGCGCACGCGAGCGACACGCCGAGCGTCGCGTTGGCGCCGAGCTTGCCCTTGTTGGGCGTCCCGTCGAGCTCGATCAGGATCGCGTCGATGCCCGCTTGGTCCGACGCGTCGAGACCCAGCAGGGCGGGCGCGATCGTCTCGATGACGTTGGCGACGGCCTTGCGCGTGCCCTTGCCGCCGTAGCGGCTCTTGTCGCCGTCGCGCAGCTCGACTGCCTCGTGGACGCCGGTGGACGCCCCGGACGGCACGCCGGCCCGGCCGACGGACCCGTCCGCGAGGACGACGTCCACCTCGATCGTCGGGTTGCCGCGCGAGTCGAGGATCTCCCGCGCGTCGACGACTTCGATCGTGGTGTTCATGCGTGTGCTCCCACGCCGGCGGGACGGTCCAGCAGGACGGTGACGCCGGGCAGCTCGCGGCCCTCGAGGAACTCGAGGGAGGCGCCGCCGCCGGTCGAGATATGGGTCATCCGGGCGGCCAGACCCTGCTGGGTCACGGCGGCGACCGAGTCGCCACCGCCGACCACGACCGTCGTGCCCGCGTCGGCACGATCGGCCAGCATCCGCGCGACGGCGTTGGTGCCGTGCGCGAACGACGGGATCTCGAACACCCCGAGGGGCCCGTTCCAGAAGACCGTCTTGGCGTCGGACAGCGCGTCGAGCATCAGGTCCTGGCTCGCCTTGCCAAGGTCGACGATGTGCCACGAGGCCGGGATCTTCTCGGCCGGCAGGGTCTTGTACTCCGTGCCGCGAGTGACCTCCTTGGCGACGATGACGTCGACCGGCAGGACGATCCGGACGCCGTTGGCCTCGGCCGTGGCGAGGATCCGCCGGGCGTCTTCCACGCGGTCCGGCTCCGCCAGGCTCTTGCCGATCGCCTTGCCCTGCGCGAGCAGGAACGTGTTGGCCATGCCGCCGCCCAGGACGAGAAGGTCGACCTTGGTGAGCAGGTGATCGATGACCTTGATCTTGTCGGACACCTTGGCCCCGCCGAGGATCGCCGCGAAGGGCCGCTCCGGCGCCTCCAGCAGCTTCGACAGCATCTCGAGCTCGCGCTCCATCAACAGGCCCGCGTAGGCCGGCAGGAGCTTGGCGATCCCGACGGTCGAGGCGTGGGCCCGATGGGCCGTCCCGAACGCGTCGTTGACGTAGACGTCGGCGTACGAGGCGAGCGTCGCCGCGAAGGCCGGGTCGTTCTTCTCCTCTTCCGCGTGGAAGCGGAGGTTCTCGAGCAGGAGCACCTCGCCCGGGCGGAGGCGCTTGATGGCGTCCTCCGTCCCGACGCCGAGCGCGTCGCCGGTGACCGGGACGTTGCGGTGCAGGAGCTGGCCGAGCCGCTCGCCGACCGGCCGCAGGCGCAGGCCGTCCTGGACCTTGCCGTCGGGGCGTCCCAGGTGGCTGGCCAGGATGACCCTGGCCCCCGCCTGCAGGAGCGCGTTGATGGTGGGAAGGGCGCCGCGGATTCGCGAGTCGTCAGTGACCTTGCCGTCGGCCAGCGGGACGTTGAAGTCGACGCGCACGAACACCCGCTTGTCCGCGACGTCCACGTCGCGGATGGTGAGCTTGTTCATGGTCGTTCAGACGGCGACGGGCAGGCGCGCCGCCACGTACGCGATGAGGTCGGCAACGCGGCAGCTGTAGCCCCACTCGTTGTCGTACCAGGCGAGGACCTTCACCATCGTGCCTCCGAGGACCATCGTCGTGGCGCCGTCGATGATCGAGCTCCGGGCGTCGCCCTTGAAGTCCATCGACACGAGCGGCTCGTCCGAGACGCCGAGGATGCCCTGCATCGGGCCGGCGGCCGCGGCGCGGAACGCGTCGTTCAGCTCCTCGACCGAGATCGGCCGGGTGACGACCGCGGTGAAGTCCACGACGCTGACCGTGGGGGTCGGGACGCGCAGGCTGAAGCCGTCGACCTTGCCCTTCAGTTCCGGGATCACGAGGGCGAGCGCCTTGGCCGCGCCGGTCGTGGTCGGGATGATGTTCTGGCCGGCCGACCGGGCACGCCGCGGGTCCTTGTGGGCGACATCGAGGATGCGCTGGTCGTTGGTGTAGCTGTGGATGGTGTTCATCAGCCCGCGCTCGATGGTCGCGAGGTCGTGGATGACCTTGGCCGCGGGCGCCAGGCAGTTGGTCGTGCAGCTGGCGTTGCTGATGATGTGATGCGCGGCCGGGTCGTAGTTGCCCTCGTTCACGCCGAGGACGATCGTGATGTCCTCCTGCTTTGCCGGGGCGCTGATGATGACCTTCTTCGCACCGGCGTCGAGATGGGCCCTGGCCTTCTCCGCCGTCGTGAACCGGCCGGTGCTCTCGAGGACGGTGTCGACGCCCAGGTCCTTCCAGGGCAACGCCGCCGGATCGGTCTCGGCCAGGCACTTGATCTCCCGGCCATCGATGATGATCGAGCCGTTGCCTGCCTTGACGTCACCCGGGTAGGTGCCGTAGGTCGAATCGCGCTTGAACAGGAGCGCGTTCATCTCCGCATCGACCAGGTCGTTGACGGCGACGACCTCGATGTCCGGGGCGCGCTCGATGAGCGCCTTGAGCGACTGACGACCGATCCGGCCGAAGCCGTTGATGCCAACGCGGGTGGCCATGGTGCGAGACCTCCTGGAGCGGCTAGGCGCCCGGCCCTCGGCGCGAGCGCGTGAAGCGACGTGTTCAGGCGCATCCCAAATCCGTGCCCGAGGGTACAGTCGGTGGCCGGCTGCACGGAACCTCGGGGGCACGTCTCAGGGGTGCGTGGCCATTCTAGCAAAGGCGATTCGGCCCACCTCAGGCGAGAAGGCCCGAAGCGCCCGGGCCATCCGGCCCGGAACGGGTCGGACATGAAAGGACCCCCGCCGACCGGCGGGGGTCCGGAATCGCGCGCGGACTGGCGGGTCAGCCGCCGATTCGGAAGACCTTGCCGCCACACAGCGGGCAGGTCCCCTGGAGGGCCGGCTTGCCGTTCTTCATCGTGATCTTCTGGGCGTTCTGGACTTCGACCTTCTTCTTGTCCTTGACGCAATAGGCTTCGGCCACGGAGCTCCTCCTCATCCTCTTGATGCGTCACGGGAACCCACGTCCCGTGTCCGCTCAGCTGTGGTGATCAGACCTTGTGGTTCCAGAGCGACGGCCGCCAGCGGTCCGTCCCGGCCTCACGTTTCTGTTCATCCATGTCGGCGAGGACGAGGAGGCCTTCCAGCCCGGTCTCGACACACGCCGCCTCGGCCAGGTCCTTGAGCTCCCCGGTCACGAAATCGCCGGTCGTACGGCTAGCGTAGACCGCGCAGACGACTCCGGCACGGCACCGAGCGAGGGTTGCGAGGACGAGGAGCGCGGACGCCTCCATCTCGAAGTTCATGACGCGCTGGCGCGCCATCTCCTCCGCGAGGTCAGGGTAGCGGATGGGCAACTGCGGGATGGGACGCCCTTGCGCCCCGAAGAACCCCGGAGCCGTCGCCGTGACCCCAACGTGATATCGATGACCGAGCCGGTCCGCGGCCTCGATGAGCGCCACGACCGCCTCGTAGTCGGCGACCGCGGGGTACCCATCGTGGACGAAGAAGCTCGTGGTCGATTCGAGGCGAACCGCCCCGCTGGTGATGGCCAGGTCGCCCAGGCTCATCTCCGGCTGGAGCGCCCCGCAGGATCCGACCCGGATGAAGGTCGGCCGCTCGGTGATCGCCAGGATCTCGGCCACCACGATCTCGACGTTGTCCGTGCCGATGCCGGTCGAGACGACCGACATCCGACGGCCTCGATACCGTCCGGTGATCGAGGCGAACTCACGATGGCGGTGCTCGAGCTCGATGGATTCGAAGCGCGAGGCGATCCGTGCGGTTCGATCGGGATCACCGGGGAGGAGGATGTACTCGGCCAGTTCGCCTGGACCGAGTCCGATGTGGTACTGCCGTTCGCCGGCTGGGATCGCAATTCGACGATCCGAGAGGGTTTCGACGCGGGGATCCGCGTTCGGCAAGACCCATCCCTCGCTCAGGTGGCTGCTTCGCTGGCGCGAAACTCGGGCGAGGATAGCCCGGCGTTCTCGCGAGCGTCAAGCTGAGTGGATCGTGTTGCCGCCACGCTCAGCCGAGCGTGACGCAGCGACTGCCGGCGGCGGCGTCTCCAGCCCGGCCAGTCTCGTGGCGATCCGGGCGGCGAGTCGTCGGCGCAGGTACCACCGGCGCGACAGCGTGACGGCCAGCGAGGCCGCCGACAGGGCGCCCAGCGTCGCGAACCCGACCGCCCCGGCGCCGAACGGCGAGGCCCCGGCCAGGCCCGCCTCGGTGGGCGAACCTCCTGGTGCCGCCGAGGCGGCGACCATCCCTGCCGGCGTGGCCGCATCCGGAGGCTGGGGGTCACCGGCCTGGCTGATCCCGGCCGGGTCCTCGACGACCACGGCTGGGCCATCCTCCACGGCTTCGACACGGCCGATCGCGTTGATCGCGTCGTCCGGTTCGAGCAGCGGCAGGAGCTCCAGGGCGGCGCCCTGGAGGATGACGCGGCCGATCGTCGTGCCATCGTCGAGCAGCACGCCGTCGCGACGGAGGTCCGCGACCAGCCCGCCGACGCGCACCACGCTACCGACCAGGGTCGCCAGGTCGGCGAGGTCAGCCTCGGGTGGGCTCGAGGTGGCGGTCGTCTTGGCGCCGGCCCCGAGCGGGGTCGAACCGCCGCCCACCGTGGCCGTCCCACCGGCGCCCGCCGGGCCGGCCACGTGAGCCGTCTGCCGGGCGATCGAGCCGCCATCGATGCGAATGTCGTCCGCCGACCGCGGCAGGATCCCGAAACGCCGATCCGTGGCCGTCGGGAAGGGCCGGCGGACGATGCCCACGATGGGCGCGACGCGACCCTCGACCATGGAGCTGGCGGCGATCCCCGACCCGGACTGGCCGACGATCGGGATCTTCCGGGTCCCGATCGCCAGCTCGGCGCGCCAGCGGTCACCGAGCTTGGTGACGCGCTCGATGCGGCCGGTGATCGCGACCAGGCGCCATTCATGCGCGGCGTCGGGCTGGGCATGCAGGACGGTCGGCGCCGAGGCCAGTCCGCCGGCGAGGGGTTCGAGGCGCTCGGCCCGGAAGCGCG
>JACQEF010000191.1 GCA_016200745.1 Chloroflexota bacterium
AGCAGCCCGGCCTCGATCCGGAGCATGTACAGGGCGGACAGGCCGAACGGCAGGACGCCGTGGCCGTCGAATGCGTCCCAGAGCCCGTCCCAGACGCGCAGCGCGTCCGGCGCCTCGATCCACACCTCGTAGCCGAGGTCGCCGCTGTAGCCGGTCCGCGACACCGTCACCGGCCGGCCCGCGATCGTCCCGCTCGCCAGCCCGAAGTAGGGGATCGCGGCGATGCCCGGGACGAGCCTCGCGAGGAGGTCGCGCGACCTCGGACCCTGGACGGCGAGCACGCCGTAGTCGTGGGTGACCTCGTCGAACCGGACGTTGTCGCGTCCGACCAGGTCGGCGAAGTAGGCGAAGTTCGGCTCGGCGGCAGTCAGCAGGAACTCGTCCGGGGCGTGGCGCAGGATCACGCCGTCCTCGACCACGTACCCGCGGTCGTCGCACCAGGCCGTGTACTGGGCATGGCCGGGCGGACAGGCCCGGATGTCTCGGGCGAGCACGCCCGCCAGGAAGCGCTCGGCGTCCGGCCCATGGATCCGGTACTTGTAGAGCGGCGACGAGTCGAACACCCCGGCGCTGTTCCGCACCGCGAAGTACTCGAACTTGTCCGACATCTGGTAGCGGTCGGCGGCCAGGTGCCCCGACCAATGGCTCCACAGGCCGGTCTCGTTGAGCGCGCTGGTTCGCTCGTGGAAAGGAGACGTCAGGATCATGCCGCCCTCGTTCGGGTGCTCGGGTGGCGGCTAGGGTAGCGGGCCGATCGCACCCGCCCGGGAGGTTGTCTCGCCGGCTGGGCCGGCCCGCGCGACGCCTCCGCTACTCCCAGCGGAACGTCCGGATCGTGAGCGCGACGGCACCGAGCCCCCAGGCGACGAGGATCGCGAGCGGTCCGCCGGCGTCGCCACCCGAGCCGAGCGCGACGCGGAACGTGTCCGCGAGTGCCGCCGCCGGGAGGACGCCGGCGATCGCGGCCAACGGATCGGCGAGGTGGTCTAGCGGCAGGACGATCCCGCCGAGCATCAGCGCCACCAGGAAGAGTCCGTTGGCGAGCGCGAGGGTCGCTTCGGCGCGAAGGGCTCCGGCCATCAGCAGCCCGAGCCCCGCGAACGCGACCGTGCCAAGGAGCAGCGCGAGCACCAGCAGGGCCGGGACCGCGCCGGCAGGGAGCGACCAGCCGAGCGCGAGGACCGCGATCGCCACGAGCAGCACGACCTGTGCGATCTCCACCGCCAGGACGGCGAGCATCTTCGCCGCGATGAGGCCGGCGCGCGTCAGCGGCGAACCGCCGAGCCGCTTGAGCACGCCGTAGTGGCGCTCGTAGGCCGTCGCGATCCCGAGGTTGACCAGCCCGGTGGCGATGACCGCGAGCGCGAACGACCCGGGGAGCAGGAAGTCGACGGGGCGAGCGGCACCCGTCGGCAGGACCCCGGACGAGGCGAAGAAGACGAGGACGACCGCCGGGATGATGATCGTGACCAGCACGTTCTCGCCGCGTCGCGCGGTGAGCCGGAGCTCGGTCGCGGTCTGCGCCAACGTGGCGGCAATCGCCGGGGCCGGGCGGCTCACGACGCAGCCCCTGCCGCCGGCCGCGACCCGCCGGCATCCTCTCCGGACTCCCGGGTCAGCTCGAGATAGGCGTCCTCGAGCGTCCCTCCGGTCGTCCGCAGCTCCCGCAGCAGGTGATTCCCGGTGGCGCACAAGGCCGCGACGGCGGCGACGAGTGCGGGATCGGGCGCGACGCCCTCGATCCGGTAGAAGCCGGCGTCGGGCTCGGCCTCGACCACGGCGCCAGGACGGGCACCGGCGAGCGTGGCTGCCAGCGCCGCCCGCTCGGCGGGTTCGAGGGCCGCCTCGAGGCGGAAGCGCAGTCGTGGTGTCGCCCCGGCCGCCAGCTCGCCGGGGGTCCCGGCCGCGACGATCCGGCCGCGATCGAGGATGCACACGCGGTCGGCCATCCGCTCCACGTCGGTCAGGTCATGGCTGGTGAGAAGGATGGCCACCCCCGAATCGCGCAACCGGGCGACGATCGCGCGGGTCGCCGCCCGTCCCTCGGGATCCATCCCGGCCGTCGGCTCGTCGAGGATCACGACCTCGGGCCGTCCGACCAGCGCGAGCGCGAGGCCCAGCCGCTGCCGCTCGCCGCCGGACAGCCGCCGGTATCGGGTCCGGGCGACGGCGCGCAGCCCGACCAGATCGAGCAGCTCGTCGGCGTCACGCGGATCGGCGTGGAACCGGCCGTACTGCACCAGGGTCTCGCGGGGTTGCGCGCGCGGGTCGATCCCGCCGCCCTGGAGCATCAGCCCGACCCTCGCCCGCAGCGCCCGGCCTCCGGTCGTGGGGTCCTGCCCGAGCACCCGGACCCGACCGCCATCGGCGCGGCGATACCCCTCGACGATCTCGACGGTCGTCGTCTTGCCTGCGCCGTTCGGTCCCAGCAGCGCGACCAGCTCGCCGGCCGCGATCGACAGCGACACGCCGACGAGCACCGTCCGGTCGCCGTACCGCTTGACGAGGCCGTCGATGGCGACAGCAGGACCGGCGGCGACGCCCGTGGGGGAGCCGCCGGAACTCACGGGGCGATCCGCTGGTACTGGCGCTCGAAGTCGGCGTCCGTGACCTGGCCGATCTGGATCGACCGGACGACCCCGCTGGCATCCACGAAGTAGCTCTGCGGCCGGGCGGCCACGCGATAGGCGGCCTTGAGCGCCTGGTCGGGATCGAGGACGGTCGGCCAGGTCGCCCCGTACTGCGCCACGAAGGCGCGTGCGGGATCCGGCGGGTCGTCAGTCAGGACGCCGACCACGGCGAACCCGTCCGCAGCGTGTTCGGCCAGCTTGGATTTGAGCAGCGGGAACTCCTCGCGACACGGCACGCACGACGGACCCCAGAAGTTGACCAGGACGGGGTGTCCGGCGAGGCTCGCGAGGTCGAACGTGCTGCCATCGAGCGTGGTGCCGCTGAGCGCCGGTGCCTGGCTCCCGACGGCCACGTGGCCGCCGTCCGCGCCGGGCCGCGCGCCGACGAGCAGCAGGATGGCGGCGGTCGTCACCACGGCGAGCGCGAGGGCGAGCACGATCGGGCGCCGGGACATCGTGCGCGCCGGCTACTGGAGCGTGGCGGTCCCCGTCATGTTCGGGTGGACGACACACGAGAACGTGTAGTCGCCGGCCGGCAGGGCAGGAACCTGGTAGAGCTTCGTGTCGACCCCATTGAAGATGTCGCCCTTGAAGACGACGGCGCCGCTCGAATCCTTGATCTCGACATTGTGCGGCGTCCCGGGGTCCTGGTTCGAGAACGCGATCGTGAACGCCTTGTTCGCCGGACCCGCCCACGACGTCTGGGTGAAGGCGACGCCCTTCGCCTCGACGGTCACGTCGGCCGTTCCGCCGCCCGAGCCCGCCGTCGCCGACCCTCCGGGTGCGGCCGGCTCGCCGGCGACGGCAGGCGCGCTTGCCGCAGGTGCGGCGGAGCCGCCCGCCGTCGAGCCCGCCGCCGACTTGTCGGCGAAGACTCCCGACTGCAGGACCACCGCGCCGATCACGATGATCGCGAGGAACGTCAGCTGTCCCGTCGGCACGCGCGGTGCGGGGATGTTCTCGAGATGGCCGGTCCGGTCGGCCTCGACGGTCTTCACGTACTCCTTGCGGGCATCGGGCAGCCAGCCGATCAGCCCGACGACGAGGGCGATCACGCCGGCCGCCAGCAGCCACTCGCCGAACACCAGTCCGAGGAACAGCAGCGCCGTGCCGAGGGCCCCGACGAGCGGACGGAACGAGGGCCCGGGCACGTGGACGCCCGGCGGCGGTCCGTCGTGGACGACGGCGGGGAGCACGGTCGCCGTCGGCGCGACGTCGCGATCGTACAGCCGCAGCCCCTCGCCCAGCCAGTAGAGCAGGGTCAGCACCAGGGCCATCGCACCGAGGACCAGGGCGAGCCCGCCGAAGACGATCCCGATGAACAGCAGGAAGGCGCCGACGGCCGCGAAGATCGGGGCGAAGGACGGGCCGGGCATGTGGATCCCGGCCGGCGTCGCGGGCGTGATCCGCTGCTTGCCGCGGCGGGCCTGCGGGGCGGTCGCGACCTGGAGGACGGTCCGGGTCATCAGCAGCGCCACCAGGACGGTCGTGCCGACCGGGAGGGCGAGCGCGATCAGCTTGCCCCAGTCCGGGATGACGAACTGGGTGGTCAGGTCGAGGAAGCCGTTCCAGAGCTGTTCGAGCATGGTTCCGGCCGGATCAGGTCGCGCGACCGCGGTCGATCCGGGTCACTCCTTGCTTGACCCGGCGACGAGCACGTAGGCCATCAACGCCATCGCGGCACCGAGGAACATCAGGAGTGTCGTGCCCGCGTAGTCCACATGCCAGCCGCCGTAGGCCGGGGCCGCCCAGAAGATCACGCCGATGACCACGAACAGGATCCCGACGAGCGCCGCGTTGCGCGGATGGCGGATGGGATGCACGACGGTCGACTCCTACCTTCCGGGCAGCAGATAGAGCAGCGAGAACAGCAGGATCCACACGACGTCGACGAAGTGCCAGTACAGGGACGCCGCTTCGACGGCATCGTGGTGCCGACTCGAGAACTGCCCGGCCATGCCTCGATACAGCACGACCGACAGCATGATCACTCCACCGAACACGTGCGCGCCGTGGAAACCGGTGAGCGTGTAGTACGTCGTCCCGAACGTCCCCGACGAGAGCGTCAGGCCTTCCCCGCCGAGGGCCGTGTAGTCCGTGGCCTGCATGAGCAGAAACACGATTCCCAGGACCACGGTCACCGTCATGCTGCGGAGGAACGCCGTCCGGTCGTCGCGGCGGATCCCCCAGACGGCGAACTGGCAGGTGAACGAGCTCAGGATCAGCAGGATCGTGGCCGGTCCCACCAGCGGCAGGATCTTGAGCGTGTCGTGGAACTCCTGGGGCGGCCATGCCGGGGCATTCGCCCGGACGCTGAAGTAGGCGGCGAACAGGCCGCCGAAGAACATCACCTCGGAGGTGATGAACAGCAGCATCCCGAGCACCGGATTGCTGATCCCCCCGCGGCGATCGTGGGCGAGCCCGGCGATCGGGTTGTGCTCCGTGGTCGTGAGGGCGTGGCTGTCGGCGGTCATCGTCGGCGGCTCAGTGCGCGCCCGTCCGGCCGTGCCGGAGGTCGAACAGCGGTCGCTCCGAGCGGATCTCGGGCAGGTGGTCGAAGTTGTACGGCGGGGGCGGCGAGGTGGTCGCCCACTCGAGCGTGTTCGCTTCCCACGGATCGTCCCCGGCGACCTTGCCGCTGCGGAGCGAGACGAACACGTTCCACAGGAACGGCAGCATGCTCGCCGCGATCGTGAACCCGCCGATCGTGGCCAGCAGGTTCAGGTCGTTCCAGCCTGCGGTCGACGAGTAGTCGGCGATCCGGCGGGGCATGCCCGCCAGGCCGAGCTCGTGCATCGGGAAGAAGGTCAGGTTGAAGCCGATGAGCATCAGCACGAAGTGGATCTTGCCGACGGTCTCGTTGAGCATCCGCCCGGTCATCTTCGGGAAGTAGAAGTAGAAGCCGGCCATCACCCCGAACACGGATCCGCCGAACAGCACGTAATGGAGGTGGGCCACCACCCAGTACGTGTCGTGCAGCGCGAAGTCCACCGGCACCGAGGCGCTGAACGCGCCGTTGATCCCGCCGATCAGGAACATCGTCAGGAAGCCGAGTGCGAACAACAGCGGCGTGGACAGGGTCAGCTTCCCGCGCCACATGGTGAAGATCCAGTTGAACATCTTGACCCCGGTCGGCACCGCGATCAGGAACGTCATCAGGCTGAAGAACGGCAGGTAGACCGCCCCGGTCGTGAACATGTGGTGGGCCCACACGGAGAAGCCCAGCGCCCCGATGCCGGCCGTGGCGAAGATGAACGCCTTGTAGCCGAACAGAGGTTTCCGGCTGAACACGGGCAGGATCTCGCTGATGATGCCCATCGCCGGCAGGATCATGATGTAGACCGCCGGGTGCGAGTAGAACCAGAACACGTTCTGCCAC
>JACQEF010000226.1 GCA_016200745.1 Chloroflexota bacterium
CCCTGGGGCCTCCCGGGCGGCGGCGGCCGAGGTGGGGGCGGCAGCTGGGGCGGGTTCGGCGGCTTTGGTGGCGGCGGAGGTGGCGGCGGAGGTGGCGGCCGGGGCGGAGGCGGCGGCTGGTAATCGATCCACGGGCGCCGGTCACCCACGACCTTGACCGGAATCGACGTTGAGACCAGGTTGAAGCTAAGGAGTCAGACGATGGCGCAGACCACGATCCTCGGGCGTATCGGCCAGCTGCTGCGGGCCAACGTGAACTCGATCCTCGACGGCGCCGAGGACCCCGAGAAGATGCTCGACCAGCTCATCCGCGACTACACCAACAACATGGCCGAGGCCGAGGAAGCGGTCGCCCAGACGATCGGCAACCTGCGCCTGGTCGAGGACGACGCCAAGGAAGCCAGGGCGGCCGCCGCCGAGTGGGGCGGCAAGGCCGCCGCCGCGTCCGGCAAGGCCGACGAGATGCGTGCTGCCGGCAACACGACCGAGGCCGATCGCTTCGACAGCCTGGCCAAGCTCGCGCTCCATCGCCAGCTGAGCTTCGAGCAGCAGATCAAGACGTTCGATACCCAGATCGCCAACCAGACCGAGCTCGTGGACAAGCTCAAGGACGGCCTCAACAAGCTCCGCGTCCGGCGGGAGGACCTCGTCCAGAAGCGCGACGAGCTGGTCAGCCGGGCGAAGATGGCCCAGGCGCAGACCCAGGTCCAGCAGACGCTCCGCACGGTCTCGGTCATGGATCCCACCAGCGAGCTCAATCGGTTCGAGGAGCGGATCCGGCGACAGGAGGCCATGGCGCGCGGCATGGAGGAGGTCACGTCCTCCTCGCTCGACGAGGAGTTCGCCAAGCTCGGGGACGCCGAGGACGATCTCGAAGTCGAGGCACGCCTGGCCGCGATGAAGGCGGAGACGCCCAGGCCGGTCTCCGGGTAGTCGGTCGCGACCCGTGTCGATGCGGGCCGGGCGCCGACTCCCCGACCTCGGCCCGCGCGGGGAGGGCTGGTTCCTCGTCCAGCTGGTGATCCTGGCCGCGATCGCGCTGGCGGGGACGCTCGGACCCGCCTGGTCGGGGGCGCCGCGGGCGCTCGCGGCCGTGGGCGGTGCCGTCCTTATCGGCGCGGGCGGACTCCTCGCCGTGCGCGGTCTCGTGGATCTCGGCGGCAACCTGACCCCGTTCCCGAAGCCGCGTGCCGGCGGCGCGCTGGTCGACACGGGGGCGTACAGCCTCGTCCGTCATCCGATCTACGGGGGGCTGATCCTGGGCGGCGTCGGGTGGGGGCTGCTGACCGCGTCGCCGGTGTCACTCGCGGCAGCGGTCATCCTCGCGGCGTTCTTCGACCTGAAGTCACGCCGCGAGGAGGCCTGGCTCATCGAGCGGTTCGACGGCTATGCAGGCTACCGCGACCGGACGCGCCGGCTGTTGCCCTGGCTGTACTGACCGGCCGGCGATTCGCCGGCACGCGGATCAGGGTGCGGCCACTGCCGGGATCGTGGCGACCTGCTCCGGACCGGCGGCGTCGTCGGGGCTGACGATCATCCAGCCGAGCGGCGACGGCACCGCGGCGAAGGCGGAGCCCTCGATCCAGAGCGGAACGCTCGTGCTCTTGCCGGGCCCCAGCGCGAAATGGTCGCCCTGCGAGAGGGCCGGCGAGAACGGATTGAACGAGGCGAGGCCCGCCAGCTGGACCGTCGTGGGCGATACCAGCGAGGCGGACGCGGCGGCATAGCTGAACGCGCCGCCGCCGACGACGCCGATCGCGCTGGCGAGCACGCCGCAGCGAACCGTGGAACCGTTCGCCGGCGCCTTGGTGAACGTGGCGTCGGCGATCGTGTCATCCGCCACACGCAGGACGAAACAGCCCTCGATGCCGTCCGGCGTCCCGCTGGTGGCGATCCCGTGATCGAGCGCGCCGATCACGTAGGCCGGCTGACCGGTGCTGTCGGGGTTGACCAGGATGTCGAACTCGTTGGTCGCCGGGCTGGACCAGCCCTGCCAGGTGTTGATCGCGAAGACCAGCAGCCGATCGTTCGGCGGCACGGCGATCCCGTCCGGCCCGGCCGTGAGCGACTGCACACCGACGGCCCGCAGGTCCACCGAGCCGGCGTTGAGCGAGCCGCCCCGAAGGCCCCACGCGAAGACATCCGCGGCCCCGGTCCGGATCCCGGTGTTGACCAGGGTCGCCGTCCCGGTCTGGCGGTTCGTGACCGCGTCGCGAGCCAGGCCGACCGTCGACGGAGCCGTGATCCGTGACAGCGCGCGCGGCACGAGCAGGAACGGCACGCGGAGCGCGTATCGGCCCGCCGCCTTGGCGGTCGGCGTGGCGACGACCGCGCCGCCGATCGAGGTGAGGCCGCCGGCCTTGTCCACCGGCGAGTCCGCCGACGGCAGCGAGGCGACGGCCGCGGCGGTCAGGCTGAGCCGGACCGCGACCGAGACCGTCCGGCCCGCCGCCACCGTCACGGTCGATGGCGTGATCGTCAGGTGCGCCCCCAGAGACGAGCCGGAGAAGGTCGCCTTGAGCCCGTAGGTGATCGGGGTCCGACCCGTGTTCTGGATCCGGATCGTCTTCGTCGCGGTGTACGCGGCGTCGAGCGCCGGGGCACCGAATGACAGGCTCGCGAGCCCGGGGCCGGTCGTGGCGATCGCGACCGTGCTCACCGCCGCGGCCGGCTGCACGAGGCCGGAGCCCGCGATCCGCGGGTCGTAGCCCGCCACGGCGCCGGCCGAGGCGGTGTTCATGATCGCCGCCTTGACCTGCTCGGGGGTCCAGCCCGGGTGCGCCTGCCGGACCAGGGCCACGATGCCCGCCACGTGCGGCGTGGACATCGACGTGCCCGATTCGCGGATCCCGCCCGTGCCGGTGCCGACCGCCGCCGAGAAGACGGACAGGCCGGGTGCCGCGACGTCGGGCTTGAGGCTGCCGTCGCCCGCCGGGCCGCCGGACGAGAAGTCCGCGGACGCCCTGAAGGTGGGGTTCGGCAGCGTGATCCCGCCGCTGATCGTGACCGTCGTCCCGGCGGCGGCCTGGAGCGCGGCCGCCCCCGAGGGCTTGACGCCGAGGAACGGGACGGTGACGTCCTTGATCGTGCCCTCGAGCGGCGGGAAGGCGTCCTTCTCGCCGTTGTTGACCATGATCACGGCCGCCGCGCCGGCGGCCTGGCCGAGCGTCGCCCGGTCCACGCGCGGGCAGTCGCCCCGAAGAGTGACCACGATGTCGCCGGCCGCCACGCCGGCATAGTCGTCAGCGCTGCAGCCCAGCCCGATCGCACCGTCGGTCCCGGGCAGCACGTCGAGTCGGCCCGTGACCGGGAGGGTCGTGGCCTCGTTGGCGACGATCGCCGACAGGCCGGCACCGACCGCGATGGTGGCGCCCGGGAAGCTCGGGATGGCGTCGACCGCCGCGACCTCGATCGACCGCGAGGCCGCACCCGGCTCGCTGTTCACGTAGGCACCCGGGCCCTCGTTGCCGGCGGCCGCAACCAAGACCACGCCGGCCTTCGACGCGTTGTCCGCCGCCACCGAATCGGCCGATCCCGGATTGCCGAAGGGCGAGCCGAGCGACAGGCTCAGGACGTTCAGGTGGTTCTTGACTGCCCAGTCGATGGCGTCCACGACCATGTCGGTCGTGCCGGCGCAACCGAAGACGCGCAGAGCGTAGAGGGACGCCTCGGGCGCCGTGCCCGGCCCGATCTGGAAGTGCTGGGCCGACAGGGTCTTGGCGTTGTACGGGCCATGGAACGTCGCACCGCCGGACAGGACGCCGAGGCCGGCTGCCGTCGCCGCGGTGTGCGTCCCGTGGCCGTCGCAATCGAGCGGGTCGGGATCGGGGTGGGGGATGACCGCCGCGCCCGTGCCGCCCGCGTCGTAGTCGTCGCCGACGAAGTCGAAGCCGCCGGCCACCTTGGCGTTCGGAAAGGCGCTCGTGCCGATCGTCGTGCCGTCGTCGGCGGAGAAGTCGGCCGGAAGGCCCGAGCCACCGAAGTCCGCGTGGTAGTAGTCGATCCCGGTGTCGACGATGCCGATCCGGACTCCACGCCCAGTGAGGCCGCCGGCCGCCGCCCAGGCCGCCGGGACGCCCGTGTACGTGTCGCTGGCCACGTTCGCCAGGCGGTAGACCGGCACGGGCACGACCCGCACGACGCCGGGCAGGGCCCGGATTCGCGCCAGGTCGCGAGCGGCCACCCTGACCTTGATCCCGTCGTAGGCGTCCTGGTACTGGCCAAGGATCCGCGCGCCGATCGCGGTCAGCGAGGGGAGCAGGGCTTCCTGGCGATCCCGCAGCCCTGCCCGGATCACGGTCTGGCTCAGCTCTGACAGCCGCCGGCCCCGTGCCAGTGCACCGGCCTCGTGCACGGCGACCGGCGATCCGCCGAGTTCGACGACGACGGTCGTCTGGCGCGCCGGGTCGAGGACGGCCGGGACCCAGCTGCTGTGGACCGCGCCCTTCGAATCGGAGGCGGCGGCCGGCAGCGCCGTGACGGCGAGCAGGGCCAGCGTGGCGATGGCCAGCCCCGACCGGAGGATCGACCGCTTCGGCCGCGCGCGCCGCAGGTCGAAGGTATCCACCACGATCTGCCCGGCC
>JACQEF010000178.1 GCA_016200745.1 Chloroflexota bacterium
CGAGCATCTCGGCCGCCTACCCGGCGTCGTTCCTGTACGAGAACGAGCTTCGCGAGCTGTTCGGCATCTCGATCACCGGGATCGCCGTCGACTTCGGCGGGCAGATGTACCGGACCGGCGAACGCGTCCCGTTCGCCCCCGGGGCCATCCGCGCCCGGCTGGAGGCGGCCGGACGGCTCGAAGCCGCCGCGCGACCCGGGCACGGACCGAAGCAGCCATGAAGCAGACCGTCATCCCGATGGGCCCGCAGCACCCGGTGCTGCCCGAGCCGCTCGTCCTGGATCTCGTGCTCGAGGACGAGCGGGTGGTCGACGCGATCCCGATGATTGGCTACGTCCACCGTGGCCTCGAGGCGATGGTGGAGCGCGTCGAGTACACCGAGATGGGCTACGTCATCGAGCGGATCTGCGGGATCTGCAGCTTCATGCACGGCATGGCGTATTGCGTGGCCCTCGAGGACATCATGGCCGTCGAGGTGCCCGAGCGGGCGCGCTGGCTGCGGCTGGTCTGGGCCGAGCTGTCGCGGGTCCAGAGCCACCTTCTGTGGCTCGGCCTCGGCGGGGACGCGTTCGGGTTCGAGAACCTCCTGATGCAGTGCTGGCGCATGCGCGAGGAGGTCCTCGACGTGTTCGAGCAGACCACCGGCGGACGGATCATCCATTCGGTCAACCGGATCGGCGGCGTGCGCCGCGATATCGCCGACTCGGAGCTGACGGCGATCGTCGAGCGGCTCGACCGCCTGGCCATCGGCTTCGAGGCGACGGCCAGGGTCTTCCGGACCGACCCGTCCATCCGGCATCGCCTCGAGGGGGTGGGCGTGCTCAGCGGCGACGACGCTCGCCGGCTCGGTGCCGTCGGGCCCATGGCACGCGCGTCCGGGATCCCGCTCGACACCCGGCTGCTCGGCGAGCACCTGTACGACCGGCTCGAGTTCGAGCCGATCGTCGAGGCCGGCGGCGACTGTCTCGCCCGCGTCCTCGTGCGCGTGCGCGAGGTGCAGCAGTCCATCGGGCTGATCCACCAGCTCGTGGACCGGATGCCGAAAGGCGAGGATCTCCCGATCGACACGAAGGTGCGCGGGATGCCCCAGGGCGAGACCTTCGTGCGGCTCGAGCAGCCGCGCGGCGAGGTCGCCTATTACGTCCGGGCGAACGGCACGAAGTTCCTCGAGCGGTTCCGGGCGCGCACCCCGACGTTCGCCAACATCCCGTCGATGATCCACCTGGTCAAGGGCTGCGACCTGGCCGACGTGCCGAACATCGTGCTGACCATCGACCCCTGCATCAGCTGCACGGAGCGCTGAGATGGCCAACCCGCTCAATCTGCCGATGGCCACGCGCAGCCTGCGCAACCTGGTGTCCCGCCCCGCGACGCGGCGGTACCCGACCGTCGTCCGTCCGCCGTTCGAAGGCGCCCGGGGCACGCTCGAGTTCGACCTCGAATCCTGCGTGCTGTGCGGCCTCTGCGTGCGGCGCTGTCCGACGCTCGCGCTCACCTGCAACCGGGACGAGCGACTGTTCGCGATCGACCAGCTCCGCTGCATCGCCTGCGGCGTCTGCGTGGACGCCTGCAACAAGCACAGCCTCAGCCTGTCGCCAAACCGGCGGCCGGTCCATACGCGCGCCGAGATCGGCGTCGACGGTCGCCGGCCGGGCTACGAGGAGTGGCACAAACCCGAACCGGAGCCAGCGGCCGCGACGGCCGCCGGCGGCAGTGATTCGACCGAACCCGTGCCGGCCTGAACCGGCCCGATCCAGCAGGAGGAACCCTCGGTGGCGAACACGATCCTCGAAAGCGAATGCATCGCCTGCGCGGCGTGCGAGCCCGAGTGCCCCAACGCAGCGATCAGCTCGGCGGACAACACCTTCGTCATCGACGCGGCGCTGTGCGACGAATGCGCGGCGACCGGCGGCGATTCCGCCTGCAAAGCCGTCTGCCCGGTCGAGGCGATCGTCGCCGCCTGACGCCCGCCGCGGCGCCGCAGGGATCACGCCCGGCTAGCGGCGACGGCCGTCCGACACTCCCTGCTACCATCGCTCGCGATGGAGATCATGGGCGTCCAGATCCGCACGATCGTGCGCGACAACGTGGCGACACGCTGCGACGGCTGCCAGGGGATCATCGAGGGCACGCCCTGGCGGGTGAACCTGCTGGACATCGTGGCGGCCGAGGCCCCGGTCGCCTGGACGCAGCGGCCCGCGGTGAACCCGGGCCCGTTCCAGTTCCACGCCGACCCCGCCTGCGTTCGTCGCTGGATGGCGGCGAAGGGTTACCTCTTCTGCCGCCGTGGCGAGGTCCGCGAGATCATGCGCCCGGTCGTCATCCCCGGCGACGAGCCGCGCTTCGGACTGTGCGACGGGATCCATCGCGACGACCACGAGTTCGTGCCGGCCTGATCCGCGCCGCGCCGCGCCGCGTGGCCCCCGGGTTGCCGTTGAGGGCGGCTTGACGGTCCCACGATTTGGGACCTATCCTCCGCCCATCGGGTGAATCGCCGGTACCTAGATTCACCTAGATTCTTCAGGTCGCCTGTCACCGTCGACGGGCCGGTCTCCGAGCGTATCCCCCCGATGCTCGCCCGGCCCGTCGCCACTCCCTCCCGCGAGGCCCACGTGTCCGTCCCACTCAGCGCTCGCCCGGCACGATCGAACCCTCAGGTGCCCACCGAGCGCTGGCTGTCCCTCGGTCCCGCGAGCCGGCTCGTCGGCGTCGATCCGGACACCCTGCGGCGCTGGGCCGACGACGGCCGGGTGGAGGTGTTCGTCACGCCGGGGCGGCACCGCCGGTTCGACCGCCGAGCGCTCGAGCGGCTGGCGGCCACCGGGCGGGGCGAGACGCCCTCCCTGGCCAGCCTGGGCGCCAGCCCGGAACGGCTGCGGCGCGTGTACCGCCGGACCTACACCAGCGACGCGCCGGCCCGAAAGGCCGCGGCCGATCGGGCCGGCGACCGCGAACGCTACCGCCAGGATGGACGGCAGCTCATCGAGGTCCTCATCGCGCATCTCGACGCCGACCGGGCGGACGAGGGGGCCCGCCGCCAGACCGAGGCCGAAGCGATGACGCTCGTCGACGCGTTCGCGCGACGCCTGCGGGCCGGCGGGATGGGCCTCGCCGAGGCGATCGCCCTGTTCGTGGCCGCTCGTCGCCCGTTCCTCGCCGAGCTGGCCCATCTCGGGCGACGCCGAACGCTCGACGCGGCGCGGCTGGGTGACCTGTATGCCGACGCGACCGGCTTGCTCGACCGGCTCCTCCTCCGTCTGGTCGATACGTACCAGGAGGCGGTGGGCTGAGATGGATCCCCGGATCGTGCTCCCGGCCGTCACCTCGGTGCTCGCCCTCGTCTTCGCGGTGGCGCTGTTCGACCAGTGGCGCGAGCGCCGGGGCGGCTTCCAGTTGATCTGGGCCTTCGGGATGCTGTTCTACGGAGTCGGCGCGGGCTCCGAGGCCCTCGGTGCCTTCAGCGGCTGGAACGAGCTTCTGTACCGGACGTGGTATCTCACCGGCGCGGTCTGGACCGCCGGCTGGCTGGGGCTCGGCACGGCCTTCCTGCTCGGGCGAACGCGGTTCGGCTACAGCTTCGCGCTGTGCCTGTTCCTGGCCGGGCTGTTCACCTTCCTGGTCCGCAACAAGCCCGAGTACCAGGGCGCCGGCACGCTCCCGCTGCTCTACTTCATCGTCGCCGGCGTGCTGGCCCTGGCCGTGGCCGTCGAGACGTACTTCAGCAACGAGCGCTGGCCGCTGCTGGCGGCCGGGGCCGTCGTGGGGGCGACCGCGCTCAGCCTCGTGCTGATGGTGACCACGACCGTCGCCGCGCCGGGCTACGCGCTCGATCCCGCCACCGGCGCGCCGATCGCGACACTCCTCCCCCCGGAGCTCCGGCTGCTGACGCCGTTCCTCAACATCACCGGCGCGTTCGCGCTGATCCTGGGGGCGATCTTCTCGACCTACGTGTTCATGCCCAAGCGACGTGTCCTGGCCTACTCGCTGGACCCGAACCAGCCGGGCGACCAGTTCCTCTTCAACCTGCTGATCGCACCCGTGGCGATCGCCGTCAACCTGGTCGCCTCGCTGCCGGGGGCGGCACGGGCGCTGGTCGCCGGCCGGCTCCACAGCCGGGTGCCGGCGACGATCCTGATCGCGGTCGGCGCGTTCGTGGCGACCCTCGGCGACACCCTCAACCGGTTCGGGATGACCGACTGGTTCCAGCTCGGCAAGTTCCTCGGGGTCCTGTTCCTGTTCGTCGGGTTCCTCGTCTCGATCGAGGTCTTCCGCGAGATCCGGATCCCGTTCACGTCGGTCCGGCTGGGTGGTGCCCGGCACGAGTCGGTCTGAGATGGTGCCGGTGGCGGCGAGCACGGCCCCGGAGCGACCCGGCGCGGAGCCGGGCATGACGGCCACTGGACCGCCCGACGCGCCCGCGATCGTCTTCCTCCACGGGACGCGGCTGAGCCGGACGGTCTGGACGCCGCAGCTCACGGCGCTCGGCGACGAGTTCCGTGCGATCGCGCTGGACCTGCCCGGACACGGCGACCGTGCCGCCGAGCCCTTCACCCTCACCGGCGCCGTCGAACTGGCGGCCGCGACGATCCGGGAGCGGGCGGCGGGCGGCCGGGCCGTCGTCGTCGGCCTGTCGCTGGGAGGGTACGTGGCCATCGCCCTGGCGGCCAGCCACCCGGAGCTCGTCGGGGGGCTCGTGATCGCGGGTGCGTCGGCCGAACCGGTCGGGGTCCGGGGCGTTGCGTTCCGCACCCTGGCCGCCGCGCTGGCCCGCCTGGACGGCCCTCGCCTCGACCGGTTCAGCAGCTGGTCGTTCCGCTCCCGCTACCCGGCGGCGATCGCGGACCCCGTCGTCGCCGGTGGCTTCTGGTCGGCCGGCGGCGCGGTCGCCTTGCGGGCCCTCTGGGGCGAGCGATTCGACGCGCGTCTACCCGGCTTCGGCGGGCCGATCCTGATCATCAACGGGCAATACGACCTGCTGTTCCGGCGGTCTGCGCGGCGATTCGCCGCCACGGCCCACGACGTACGCCGCGTGGTGCTGGCCGGCGCCGTCCACCTGTCCAACCTCGACCGGCCGGGCGCGTTCACCCTTGCCGTTCGCCGATTCGCAAGATCGGCGACGGTGGCGTAACGGGGACGACAGGGGGCCAGGGGTATACTTTCGAGGCCAGCCCAACCCCGTCACCGCGAGGTTCGATGCGCGTTCGAAAGGCCGTCTTCCCCGCCGCCGGCTGGGGCACCCGCTTCCTCCCGGCCACCAAGGCGCAGCCCAAGGAGATGCTGCCCCTGGTCGACAAGCCGATCATCCAGTACGCGGTCGAGGAAGCCGTCGCCGCCGGGGTCGAACAGGTCATCATCGTCACCTCCAGCCAGAAGCGCGCGATCGAGGACCACTTCGACCTGTCGTTCGAGCTCGAACACCTGCTCGAGGACAAGGGCGACATCGAGATGCTCCGCCAGGTCCGCGCGATCAGCGATCTCGCCCAGGTCGCCTACATTCGCCAGAAGGAGCAGCTCGGTCTCGGCCATGCGGTGCTGATGGCCAAGGACCTGATCGGCCATGAGCCGTTCGCCGTCATCCTCCCCGACGACGTCGTGGTGGGCGAGCGACCCTGCATCGGGCAGCTCATCCACGCCTATCACCAGCACCATGGTTCGGTCATCGCCGTCATGGAGGTGCCGCCGGAGCAGACCAGCCGCTACGGCGTCATCGGGTCGGAGCCGAGCGCCGATCCGCTGGACCACGGCCGGCTCCATCGGATCACCAGCCTCGTCGAGAAGCCGGCGACCGAGGACGCGCCCTCGAACCTGGCGATCATCGGCCGCTACGTCCTGACGCCCAAGATCTTCGACAAGCTCGAGCAGACCCAACGCGGCGCGGGCGGCGAGATCCAGCTGACCGACGCGATCGCGGCGCTCATGGAAGAGCAGGAGGTCTTCGGCTACGAGTTCGAGGGGACGCGCTACGACGCGGGGACGACGATGGGCTGGCTCCAGGCGTCGGTCGAGCTGGCCCTCGGCCGGCCAGACCTCGGGCCGGCATTCCGGGCGTACCTGCAGGGCCTCCAGCTCTGACGAGCGCGCACCACAATCGGCGCTCGCCGATCGTCGGTTGGGCGACCCGCGCGCCATGCCGACCCTGGGCCGGCGCGTGCAGCCGGTCCGGGAGGACGGCGGATCGGACGGGCGGCAGGCACCGGCTCGTGCGGTACGATTCCGGCCGGACCATCGGATAACCAGGGCAACGTCGAACGAGGGGCTTGCCGCTTGGCGGATATCGGGCAGATTCTCGGGGGTCGCTACCGACTGATCGAGCTGTTGGGCCAGGGCGGGATGGCGACCATCTACCGCGCCGCCGACACCGGCCTCGGACGCGACGTCGCCCTCAAGCTCCTACGCTCCGAGTACCTGCGGGACCCCGACTTCTCATCGCGGTTCCGGCAGGAGGCGCAGGCGGCCGCCTCGCTCAGCCACCCGAACGTGGTCACGGTCTACGACTACGGCGAGGACCCGTCGGGTCCGTTCATCGTCATGGAACTGGTCGACGGCGAGGACCTCGCGACCATCCTGCGACGGAGCGGTTCGCTCCCCTCGCGCCAGGCGGCGCGGATCGCCGCCGGCGTCGGGCGGGCGCTGGCGGCCGCACACGCCAGCGGGATCGTCCATCGGGACATCAAGCCCGGGAACGTCCTGATCGGGCGCGACGGACGCGTCAAGGTCGTCGACTTCGGGATCGCGCGCGCCGTCGCCGAGGCGCAGGTCACGCTGCCCGGCACGACCCTCGGCTCGGTCCACTACTTCAGCCCGGAACAGGCGCGCGGCGACGCCACGACGGCCGCCTCGGACATCTACAGCCTCGGGATCGTCCTGTTCGAGATGCTCACGGGCGGTCGCCCGTGGGAGGGCGACAGTGCGGCCGGCGTGGCGCTCGCGAGGCTGAGCGGGCCGATCCCCGATCCGGCCACCGTCCGGCCGAGTGTCCCGGCCGAGCTCGCGGCGATCACGCGGCGGGCCCTGGCGCGCGATCCTGCCGACCGGTTCCCGTCCGCGTCCGCGATGGCCGATCAGCTCGAGGCCTGGCTCGCCACGCCGCCGCCCGCTCCGACGATCGCCGGTGCGGGCATCGCCGGCGCGGGCGTCGCCGGCGCGGCAGGGATGGCCACCGCGGCGGGCGCGGCAGGGGCGGCCGCCGCGGCGACCCGGTCGCCCGGGGAGGGTCCGGGCGCCGGCATCGCGTCGCCCGGCCGGGCCGGACCGGCGGGCGTCATCTCGGGGACGGCCCGGGCGAACCCGGCCAGGGTCCCCTATCCCCCCGAGGCCTACGCCGGGCTCGACACCGACGACGCCGAACCGCAGGCACGCCGCGCGCGAACCGATGGCGGCCGCCGGCTCCCACCTCCCCGGCGCGACGGGTACCGCGGAGCTGCCGAGGACGACGACCGCGGTGGTCCGGGCGCCATGGTCTGGCTCACCGGGATCGCGGCGATCGTCATGCTCGCCGCCATCGCCTTTCTCGCCTACCAGCTGGTTGCCGGCGGGGGTCCGGCACCCAGCAGCGGACCCGGACAGATCGTGATCCCGAGCTTCGTGGGGCAGCCGTTCGAGGCCGCGAAGCAGACGGCCGACGGGCTCGGGATCAGCCTGGTCCAGGGCGCAACCCAGGAGTCCGATCAGCCCGTGGGGACGATCCTGGCCCAGGACCCGATCGGTGGGGCGTCCATCGCCAGGGGTGGCACGGTCAAGGTCACCCTCGCCGCCTCGGCCGCGCTCGTCCCGGTCCCGGACCTGAAGAACAGGACGCTGTCCGAGGCCGTCCAGGCGATCGTGGACGCCGGGCTGCGGTCCGGCAACGTGACGCAGGCACCCGATCCCATCGTCCCGGTCGGTCAGGTGGTCTCCCAGAACCCGTCCGCGGGCATCGGCGTCGCCAAGGGGACCCCGATCGACTTCGTGATCTCGACCGGTCCGGAGGCGTCCGCGAGCCCCTCGCCCAGCCCAACGCCGACGCCCGAGCCGACACCGCCCCCGACGCCCGAGCCGACACCGCCTCCGACGCCCGAGCCGACACCGCCCCCGACGCCGACGCCGGCGCCCACACCGGAGCCGAGCGTCGCCATCGACGTGACTCCCGCCCCGAGCTTCTAGCCGTCCCCGGCTGGTTGCGTCAGCTCCGGCGATCGCCCGCGGAACGGCGTCGCCAGATCTCGACGCCCGCGTAGTCGAGCGGCCCGCTCAGCTGGACCTTCGGCTTCCGAACCCGCACGCCCACCTCGGTCGCGTCGAAGTCCGACAGCAGCTCGTGGCTGATCGCCTCGGCCAAAGCTTCCAGGAGCCGGAACGAGGTCGACTCGACGATCTGCTTGACGGCCTCGTAGACGCGCCCGTAGTCGATGGATTTCGTGAGGTCGTCGTCGATGGCGGCCGGCTGGAGGTTGAGCACGATCTCGACGTCGACCTCGAACGGCTGGGGCGTGAGCAGCTCGTGGTCGTAGTAGCCGTGGCGGCCCTGGAACCGCATGTTGGCCAGGACGATTCGATCGCTCAGCTCGGGCCTCCTCGGGCGGCATCGGGCCGCCAGTTCGCGCGAACGATGGCGTCGCTGATCCGGGCCGCGCGAACGTTGGCCCGGACGTCGTGAACGCGGACGATGTCGGCGCCGGCGGCGATGCCGAGCGCGGTGGTGGCCAGCGTGGCCTCGAGCCGGTCCTCGACCGGCAGGTCCAGGACCCGGCCGAGCGTGGACTTGCGGCTCGTGCCGAGGAGGACGGGGCGACCCAGGACGCGCAACGCATCGAGGTCCCGAACGAGCGCCAGGTTCTGTTCCGGCGTCTTGCCGAACCCGAACCCCGGGTCGACGATCAGCCGGTCGGCGGGGACGCCGAGACGTTCGGCACGATCGAGCGCCACGCGGAGATCCGCGACGACCTCCGGGATCAGCTCCGCATAGCGCGGCTCCGCCCGGTTGTGCATGATGACCAGCGGAACCGCCCGTTCCGCGGCGAGCCGCGCCATCGCGTCGTCCGCGCCCACGGCCCAGACGTCGTTGAGCACGTCCGCGCCGGCATCGAGGGCGGCCGCGGCCACCTCCCGCTTGGTGGTGTCCACGCTCAGCGGCATCCGCGGCAGGGCGGCGCGCAGCGCGGCGATCACCGGCACGACCCGGTCGCGCTCCTCGTCCGCGGTGACCGCGACGTGCCCGGGCCGCGTGGATTCGCCGCCGACGTCGAGCAGATCGGCGCCGTCGGCGGCCATCCGGCGTCCGAGGGCCACGGCCGTCGCGACGGGATCGCTCCCGGCCGCGAGGAGCCCGTCGCCGGAAAACGAATCGGGCGTGACGTTGACGATTCCCATCACGAACGTCCGCTCGCCCCAGGCGAACGTGGCCGGTCCGATCCGCGTCGGCACCGGGCTCGCGCGAACGACGGTTCCGGGCTGTCTGGTCACGCGTCCTCGGCTGGGCTGGGGTCGCGCGTGTCCGGGTCGTCGACCAGGTGCCCGCGCGCGGCTCCGACAAGATAGAGCGAACCCGCGATCACGATCGGCCCGTTTCCCGTCTCCCGGCGTGCGATGGCCCGGTCCACGGCCGCGATTGGATCCGGTTCGACGAGGATGGCCGCGGCCGGCCGATGTCGCCGCCACCGGGCGCCCAGCGTCGCCGCGTCCATGGCGCGCGCCAGGTCGATGCTCGTGCACACGATCGTCGCGTCGGCCAACGCGGTCGCGCGAGCCAGGGCGGCGATGACGCCGTCGACGTCCTTGTCGGCCATGGACGCGGCCACGAGCGTGACGGGGCCGTCGGCCAGAAACGGCCGGAGGTCGTCGAGGGCGATCGCCAGCGCGGCGGCGCCGGCCGGGTTGTGGGCGCCGTCGAGCAGCACGTCGCGCCCGTCAACGCGGATGAGCTCGAGGCGGCCCGGCCAGATTGCGGTCGCGTAGCCGGTTCGCCGTGCCTCGGCCGGCGTGCCGGCGATCCCGGCCGTCTCGAGCGCGTCGAGCAGGGCATCGGCGATCGCCACGTTGGCCGCCTGGTGACGGCCTCGCAGCGAGACGCGCGTCCGACCCAGCCCGGCGAGATCGACCTCGATGCCGTCGCGGTCCCAGCCGAGCAGCGGGGCCGGGCCGACCTCGGTCAGCGGCACGTCCAGACGTCGCGCCCGTCTGCGGACGACCGCGAGTCCGTCGCCGTCCGCGCCGGTGACCGCGAGGTCGCCGCGTTCGATGATCGCGGCCTTCTCGCGGGCGATCGCGGCGATCGTGCCGCCCAGCCGGTCGGTGTGATCGAGGGCGACGTTGGTGACAACCGCAACGCCGCCGTCCCAGGCATGGGTGGCGTCCAGCCGGCCGCCGAGGCCGACCTCCACGAGCGAGACGTCCGGCCGGACCTCCGCGAAGCGCGCGAAGACGACAGCCGTGAGCAGCTCGAACTCGGTCGGCTCGCCGTACCGCCGCGCGACCGCTCCACTGACGCCCAGCACGCGTTCCGTCAGGCGGCTGAAGTCGTCGGGATCGATCGGGCGACCGTCGATTTGGATCCGCTCGCGGTAGGAGACCAGGTGCGGCTTGGGCGTCGCCCCGACGTGATGGCCGGCGGCCCGCAACGCCGACTCGGCCAGGGCCAGCACGCTGCCCTTGCCGTTGGTGCCGGCGACGAGGGCGCCGCGAATCTCGCGCTCCGGATGGCCGACCGCGGCCAGGAGCGCGCGCGTCCGGCCGAGGCCGAGCCGCACGCCGAATCGTCCACGCTCCGCGAGCGCGCGCACCGCCGACCGGTAGTCGCGACCTGTCCGTCCGTCGGTCACGGTTGGCGCGTCACTCCCGGGACAGCTCTTCCTCGTAGAAGATGCACTGGTTGAAGCGGGGCGTGAGACACACGTCGTTGACGTACCCCTGCTCCATGTGGACGCCACCCCGGAGCTGGCAACGAGACGTCGTGCTCTCCTGGCGGATCAGTGCCTTCAGCAGATGTGGCGCCTGGATCGGGATCGCCCCACGGGCGCCCGTCATGTAGAAATGCGGGCACACGTTGCGGCGCAGGTTCGGAAGTCCGAAGCCGACCGGTAGCTGGCGAGTCGCGACCGGCCGCGGGCCCGTCCCGGGCCGGCTGCCGGCGCCGTTGGTCGGGGCCTCGGGCGGAGCGGGTACGGGTCGGGAGGCGAGCGGCGACGGAGTCACGCGGGCGATCGGACCTACACCAAAGGCGGGTCGACCAGTCGGACCGGCCGCCGGGCGGCCGGATCGTGGATCTCGAGCCTGCACGCTCCCTCCCTCGAGGCACCTCGCACCCGACGCTTCGTCGTACGAGACCCAGCCAGAGTACAACGCAGTGCACCCAATGGCACGATCTCGAATCGGAACGGCACGTGCGACAATCCGTGACGATGACCACTCGGCGCGACCCGCGGCAGACACATGTCCGTCCCCGGCCCCCGTCGAGCGGCCGCCCGGCGCCGGTCAGGAGCCGACCGCGCGCGCCATCCACGACCCGGCTGTCCGTCCATCGGCCGATCCAGCGCAACCGTGGCTTGCCCCTGGTCGGCAAGCTGGGGCTGATCGTGGCCATCGCGCTGCTCGGCGTCGCAGTGCTGTACGTCGGCGCGGGCGGGCTGGGCAAGGTGTTCGGCGGGATCAGCTCCGCGCTCGGCGGGTTCGTGACGAGCGTGACCTCGACCCCGACGCCCAAGCCGTCGCTCGCCGCTGTCGCCGATGCGCCCACGCTCCAGCAGCCCACCGAGCCGTACACGCAGGAACCGACCGTCGACCTCGTCGTGACCGTGCCACCCGGCGTGGCCGGGGATCCGAACCAGCGGATCCGGGTCTACCTCGCCCTCAAGGACCAGTCGCCGGCGCCGATCCAGGAGGCCCCTCTGGCGGCGACGGCCCAGACGATCATCCCGGTGGAGCTGACCAAGGGGATCAACGATTTCTCGGTCACGATCGTCGGCCCCGGTGGCGAATCGCAGCCGTCGGCCGTGGTGCGCTACGTGCTCGACCAGGCGCCGGCCAAGATCACCATCACCTCGCCCAAGGAGGGCGCGGTCGTCAACGGCGACACGGTCGAGATCGTGGGCAAGACCCAGGCACGCTCGACGATGATCGCCCGCAACGCCGCCAACGGCGCCTCGATCACCGGCACCGCCGCGACCGACGGCACCTTCTCCCTGACGCTCGCCCTGGGGACTGGGATCAACGAGATCACGATCACGGGGACCGACCCGGCGGGGAACGCCAAAGAGCTGGTGCTGACCGTGCGGCGCGGGAACGGCAAGCTGACCGCGACCCTCAGCGCCTCGGCGTATCGGATCTCGGTCTCCAAGCTGCCTGAGGACCTCACCCTCCGCGTCACCGTCTCGGACCCCGACGGCAAGGCGCTGGTCGGCGCGGCGGTCACCTTCACCCTGAGCATCCCGGGCATCCCCACCGTGACCGGCGACCAGGTCACCGATGCCGACGGCCGCGCC
>JACQEF010000179.1 GCA_016200745.1 Chloroflexota bacterium
CTCTGTCGCGAGATGCACCTCAAGCGGGACCGTACACTCCATTGCGAGCCCCTCATCACTGCTGGTGTTGTCAGAACCAACAGCGTGATCGATGGGCTCACTCGTTTCCGGACGGGTCAGCACAGACGCTGGGATGCTTACTCGGGCGCTCCGGCACCTTGTCCTGGGGCACGGGCAGGATCACACTCGCGGGATGGACGATCCCGTCGCGATCCGATCGACGCTGGCGGGACCGTGGGGCCCGGTCCACGTCGCCGCGACGGCACGGGGCGTGGTCGCGGTCGAGTGGCAGATGACGGAAGCCGCCTTCGACGAGACCCTGGCCCGCCGGCTGGGCGGTCGGGTGGGGCCGGCGAAGCCCGGGCGTTCGTTCGGGGGCCGCGCCTTCGACCGCCGCGAGCGCCACCTCGCCGGCGGGGTCAAGGCGATCGAGGCGTTCCTGGCGGGTCGCCACACCAGACCGGACGTGGCGTTCGACCTCGCCGACCGGCCGGCCTGGGACCGGCGCGTCCTGGGTGCCGTCGCCGAGATCCCGTGGGGTCACACCGCGAGCTACGCCGAGGTGGCCCGGCGGATCGGGGCGCCAGGCGCGGCCAGGGCCGTCGGCGGCGCGCTGGGCCGCAATCCGATCTCGTTCCTGATCCCCTGCCACCGGGTCATCGCGGCCGACGGCACGCTCGGTGGCTGGGGCGGCGACCGGTGGGGCGACCTGGGCCATCGACTGGAGACGAAGCGCAATCTCCTCCTGCGCGAAGGCGTCACCGTCGCCATGCGGGAGGGCTAGACTCCGCGAACGTCGCCGGGGGGCTGCACGGAGGATCGCTTGACCGCCGCCCCGTCCACGGCCTCGTCCTCGTCACCGGCTCCCTCGATGTTCGCGGTCTTCCGCAAGCGCGACTTCTCGCTGCTGTGGACGGCCCAGCTGGTGTCGACGATCGGCTCGTCGCTGACCGATTTGGCCGCCGGCATCCTCGTCTACCGGGTCACGGGGTCGGCGCTCAGCGTGGGCCTGATGCTGATGGCGACGGCCGTACCCAGCCTGGTCGTGGGGCTGCTGGCCGGCGTCGTGGTCGACCGCTACGACCGCAAGCGGATCATGATTGCGACCGACCTGATCCGGGCCGCTCTCGTGGCCAGCATCCCGTTCCTGATCGCGTACGACGTCGCGTTCCTGTACCTGATCGTCCTGGTCGCCAGCGGCGTCAAGCAGTTCTTCGACCCGGCGGAGCAGAGCGTCCTGCCGGACGTCGCGTCCGAGGAAGAACTGGCGTCCGCGAACGCGTTCCTGTCGATCAGCTCGTTCGGCTCGACCGCGATCGGCTTCGCGGCGGCCGGGCTGCTCGCCTCGATCAGCCTCGACCTCGCGTTCTGGTTCGATGCGGCGACGTTCCTGTTCTCCGCCGTGTGCATCCTGTTCGTGCGGATCGCGCCGAACGCCGCGCAGGAGGCGACCAACGTCCGGGCCGTGGCGGACAACCTGCGGGCCGGGATACGGACGCTCGTCAACACGCCGATCCTGCGCTCCACGCTGATCGTCTTCGCGCCGGTGCTGTTCGCGTTCGGGCTGTGGAACGTGCTGCTCCTGCCCTTCGCGGTCAAGACCCTGGGCGGCACCGAGTTCCAGTACGGGCTCCAGGAGGGCCTGACGTCGCTGGCGTTCGTGGCCGGCAGCCTGATCATGGCCAAGTACATCGAGCGCCTGGCGCCGGGGACGTGGATCGTCATCAGCCTGGCGGCGATGGGGCTCGCCGGGATCTTCTACGGCAGCGCCCAGAACATCTGGTTCGCGATCTTCTACGTGATGCTGTCGGGCTTCATGCAGCCGCCCTCGTCGATCTCGCGTTCGCTGATCCTCCAGCGCAACACGCCGCGCGAGTTCCGGGGCCGCGTGTTCAGTGCCTTCTTCGTCTCACGCGACATCCTGTTCCTGCTGGGGATGGTCGCCGCGGGACTGGCCGACGTCATCGATATCCGCCTCCTCATCGTCGCCGCGTCGCTCGTCCTGATCGGGGCGGCCGCGCTGGCCCAGCTGATGCCGGGCCTGGGCCGGCCGGCGGCCGAATGGCGGCGCGCGATCCAGCTCCTCCGGACGGCACCGAGCGCCGCGACCACGGCGCTGGTCCGTCCCGCCGCCATGGCCGACTTCGACCTGCTGGCCGCCCACCTCACGGCGCTCACCGGGCTGGACCAGGCGCGCCGCCAGGCGTTCGTCGACAGCGCGACCGTTCGCGAGGTCGAGCCAGGCACGGCCGTCATCAAGCAGGGCGACGCGAGCGACTCGGCCTACTTCGTGCTGGCCGGCCGCCTCGTCGCGGGCGTTCCCGAGCCCGACGGCGCCTATCGCTCGCTGTCGACGATGGTGACGGGCGACTTCTTCGGCGAGATCGCGGCACTGACCGGCAGCCCCCGGACCTCGAACGTTCTTGCCGAGGACGCCTCGACGCTGGTCGAGGTCCCGGCGGCGAGCCTGCGGGCACTGATGGACGTGCCGGCACTCGGCTCGCTGTTCATGTCGACGCTGACCGAGCGGCTCGGCCGCACCACCGGCGCGGATCGCCCGCGGCTGTCCGGGCTCGACCAGGACGCGCTGCGCGACCTGCGCACGCCGCGGCCGGCGGTCGAGGCCCTGCCGCGGACCTATCACGACGAAGCGGCTGTCGGCTAGCCGACAGGACGGCCGTCGGGCCGCGGCTGTGCGGACTCGACGCGACCGGCTACGGTATGGGACATCGAGGCCGTGTCCAGCACGGTGGAAGGGGAACGAAGGCGATGGCAGACAAGCGAATCCATCTACCGAAGGAGGGGTTGGTCGACCCACGTCAGCGGACGCCCGGCGAGCAGTTCCTCGACGTCAGCGACGACGTCGCGGCCAGGAGGGCCTTGACCTCGAACGGGCTGGCGTTCGGGTACCGGGCGCGGAGCAGCGCCGCCCGTCCGGCCAGATGCGGCGCCGCGAACGAGTTGCCGGTCGCCCGGATCCGCGTGCCGCCGCGCCACGCGACCTCGACGTCGAGGCCGTGCGCCCCGAACTCGACGGGCGGCGCCGGGTTGTAGAACCAGGCGTCCGGATCGCCGGCATCATGCGCGGCCACGGACACGACGGCGGCGAACAGCGATGGATAGGACGCCCCGAGGACGTTGTTGGCGGCCGACACGAGGAGCGTGTTGGCGAAGTACGCCTCGTCGGCCAGCTCGTGGAACCGCTCCGCCATCGCCTCGCTGCGGGACGACAGGCTGAGGTTGACGACGCCGAAGCGCTGCGCGATCGCCCACTCGATGGCAGCGGCGAAGGACGGTCCGGCGCCTCGGTTGTCGGGGCCGAGCACCCGGATCGAGACGAGGTCGGCGGCGGGCGCGATCGCGTGGACGATCCCGGCGCACGCGGTCCCGTGGCCGACGAGGTCCGCGCGGTCCGCATCGTCGACGACCCGAGGGCCGTCGTCACCCGGCTCGACCCGGAGGCTTCGCACGAGCCGGCCGCCGATCCCGGGATGCCCGGCCTCGACCCCCGAATCGATGATCGCCACGGTGACGCCCTCGCCCCGGCTGTCGCCGAACACCGCGTGCCGATCCAGCGTCCCGAACGGACGCTCCCGCGTGAGTCGCGTCCGGGCCGGGCCGGCGAAGGCGTCGCTCCAGGCCGGGAGCGGGCGATCCGGCACGGGGCGCCGCTCAGCCGCGCGGGCGCCGGCCGGACCGGCCTCGCCGGCGCGTTCGCGCCAGGAGCGCGTCCAGCCAGTCGACGGCCAGCTCGACGTCGTCGGGGTCGGCGGCACGGAGCTGCCCGATCCGGTCGGCGAGCCGCCACAGTGGATCGTCGCCTGCAAGGTCGCCCGAGACCTGGGCGACGAGGGCGTCGATCGCGTCGGCGTCGATCGCGTCGGCGTCGCCCGCCGCGGCAGCGGGGCCGTCGACCAGGGCGACCTCGAGCGCCCGCCGAAGCAGCCGACCCGCCGCCCGATCGAGACCGGTGGCGCGGGCGGTGGCCGTGGCCGCGGCGGCGACCCGGGTCGCGACCCCGAGATCGTTCAGGTCGAACGGCGCGCCATCGAGCCGGTCCAGCCATTCCATGACCCCGACGATCCCGTCGTCGTCGACGAGCGGGACGGCGAGCAATGAGCGCGGCACGTAGCCCGTTCGCTCGGCCGTCTCGCGCCCGAAGCGCGGGTCGGTCGCGACGTCGGCGATCGCCAGCGGCTGTCCGGTGGCGAAGGCATACCCGGCGATCCCCTCGTTCGGCGCGACGGACAGGCCGACCACTCCCCCGCCCTGTGGGCCGGCGGCCGCCCGGAAGACCAGCCGGTTGTCGAGCGGGTCGTGGAGGGCGATCGATGCCGCCGTCACGCGGAGCGCCGCGGCGCCCGCCTCCGCGACCGCGCGCAGGGCGGGCTCGGCGTCGGCGGGGGCGAGTCGTTCGGCCGCCGCCAGCCGGACGGCGACCGCGACCAGCGCGTCGAGGGCCCGCGAGGATCGCCCGCCGGACGAACCGCCAGCCTCGCTCATCGGCGAGCGGCGGCCGCCAGCCGGCGCGGGTCCGGGACCACCAGCTCGTCCCCGTCGAACCGAAGCAGCCCCTGGTCGATGAAGTCCGCCAGCAGCCGGTTCACCGACTGGCGCGACCCGCCGATCATCGCCGCGAGCTCGCCCTGCGTGTAGGGCCATGGCAGTCGCGCCTCACCGGGCGGTGGCACGTCGTCGGGGCCGTCGATCTCGCGGAGCAGGTGCCGCGCGAGCCTGCCCGGCAGGTCCAGGAAATGGAGATCCTCCACCTGGGCCGTCAGGCGCCGGATCTCGGCCGCGAGCGCCGACAGCAGGGCACGCCGCAGCGCGACCTCGCTGTCGACCAGCCGGTCGAACGCGTCGCGCCGGAGGACGAGCGTCTCGACCGCGTCGACCGCGGCGGCCGTCGCCGACCTGGGCGCCCCGTCGAGCAAGGCCAGCTCGCCGAAAAACCCACCCGGACCGATCGTGGTCAGGATCGCCGGTTCCGCGCCGTCCTCCGCGGTGACCGTGATCTTGACTGCGCCGGACGACACGATGAACAGCGAATCGCCCGGATCGCCCGCGTGGAAGATCACCTCGCCGCGACGGAACCGCCGCACGCGAAGCGCGCTCTCGACGAGTTCCAGGGCTCGTTCGTCGAGACCCGTGAACAGCCGGCAGGCCTGCAACGCGTCGCGGGCGAGCGGTTCGAGTCCGGAGCCGAGTCCCATGCGGGCCATCCTACGCGACGCGCGCGACCGGGTGCCGGCGCCAACGCGAGAGAATCGACGGCCGGCGCGCGAGAATCGGCGCGGACCCGGCTAGACTCCGCGCCAATGAGCGTCCGGACCTGTCCCACCTGCGGCGCCGGTTCACCGGTCCGTTTCCGCCTGTGCGGATCGTGCGGCGCGCCGTTCGACGAGGCGCGTGCGGCCGATGAGATCCGCCGCTTCGCGACGGTCGTCAACTCGGACCTCAAGGGATCGACCGCGCTCGGCGAGCGGCTGGACCCCGAGTCGTTGCGCGAGGTGCTGACGCTCTACTTCGACGACATGCGCGCTGTCTTCGAGTCGCACGGCGGCACCATCGAGAAGATCATCGGCGACGCCATCGTGGCCGTCTTCGGCCTCCCCGTCCGCCACGATGACGACGCCCTCCGAGCCGTCGAGGCGGCGGCCGAGAGCCAGCGAGCCCTGGCCAGCCTCAACGACCAGCTCGACGAGCGATGGGGCGTCCGGCTGGTCGTCCGGACCGGGGTCGCGACCGGCGACGTGATCTTCGGCGAGGCCAGCATCGGCCAGCACGTCCTGACCGGCGACACCATGAAGATCTCGTCGGCGATGGAGCAGAACGCGCCGCCGCTCGAGGTGCTCATCGCCGACTCGACGTACGAGCTCGTCAAGGATGCGGTCGAGGTCGAGGCCGTCGAGCCGGTGACCCCGAAGGGCATGAGCGACGTGGTGGCCGCCTACCGGTTGGCGTCCGTCCGGGCACGGCCGCAGGCCGGCCACGCTGCCGCCGACACCGCGGCCGCCGGGCTTCGCCTCTGCCCGGCCTGCGGCGAGGAGAACCCGGAGACGTTCCGCTACTGCGGGATGTGCGGTGCCGTGCTGGCCTCGGCGGCCGCCGCCCGGGAGAGCCGCAAGACGGTCACGCTCGTGTTCGCCGACCCGAAACCGATGACCGTCGACGGCCGGCCCCCGAGCGCCGAAGCGCTGCGCGACGTGATGACTCGCTACTTCGAACGGATGCGCGTGCCGCTCGAACGGCACGGCGGCACGGTCGAGAAGTTCATCGGCGATGCCGTCATGGCGGTCTTCGGACTTCCCGTCCGGCACGAGGACGACGCCGTGCGCGCGGTCCGGGCCGCGGCCGACATGCAGGCGGCGCTCCCGGCCCTCAACGAGCACTCCCGCGTGACCTGGGGCCTCGAGCTTCGCAACCACATCGGGGTCAACACCGGCGAGGTGATCGCCGGCGACGCCAGCCTGGGCCAGCGGCTGGTGACCGGGGACGCCGTGAACACCGCCGCCCGCCTGGAACAGGCGGCCGGCGCGATGGAGATCATCCTCGGCGACCTGACCTATCGCCTGGCCCGCGACCAGATCGAGGTCGAGCCGATCCCGCCGCTCACGCTCAAGGGCAAAGCGGAACCCGTGCCGGCCTACCGGCTCGTCAGCGTCCGCGGGCCCCAGGCCGAACGCGCCTCGCTGACCACGCCGTTCGTCGGGCGCCGGGACGAGCTGGACCGGCTCGAGATGACCCTGCTCGAAGTCGAGGCCACGCGATCCTGCCAGCTGGTCACGATCGTCGGCGACGCCGGCGTCGGCAAGTCGCGGCTGGTGCGCGAGTTCGCGACCAGTGCCTCGTCGCGAGAGAAGAGCCAGGTCCTGCGCGGTCGATGCCTCCCCTACGGCGACGGCGTCACCTTCTGGCCGATCGCCGAGATCGTCCGGAGCGCGGCCGGGATCAGCGACGAGGACCCGCGCGAGGTCGCGCTCGAGAAGATGGCCGCAATCGCGCGCCGGGCGACGGGGAACACAGAGGATCCCGGCCCGATCATCGAGCGCGTCGCCGCCGCGATCGGCCTGACCACGACCCAGTTCGCGGGTCCCGAGCTGTTCTGGGGGATCCGCAAGCTCCTCGAGGCGATCGCCAGCCGGCGGCCGCTGGTTGCCATCGTGGACGACATCCACGTCGCGGCGCCGACCTTCCTCGAGCTGCTCGATCACCTGCTCGACGCCGTCCACGGCTCGCCGATCCTGCTGCTCGCGACCGCGCGGCGGGAGCTGCTCGAGACCCGCCCGGAGTGGGCCGAGGGCCACGAGGACGAGTCGGTGGTCCTCGAGCCGCTGTCCGCCGACGAATCCGACGCGATCATCGGCGAGCTGCTGGGCGGGCTGGAGGTTCCCGTCCGGCAGCGGATCGTGAGTGCCGCGGAGGGGAACCCGCTGTACGTCGAGCAGATCACGGCGATGCTCGTGGAGACCGGCGCGATCCGGCGCGAAGGCAAGGCGTGGGTCGCCACCAGCTCGAACGAGATCGAGATCCCCCCGACCGTCCAGGCCCTGGTCGCGGCCCGCCTCGATGCGCTCGAGACCGAGGAACGGCAGGTGATCGACCCGGCATCGGTCATCGGGCTCGGCTTCGCCGTCGACGCCGTCGTGAACCTGGTCCCGGACGACGTGGCGCCGTCGGTCCCCGTCCGCCTCCACAGCCTGACCGCCAAGCAGTTCGTCCGCCCCACGTCGACATCGGAGGAGGACTTCTACCGGTTCGGCCACTCGGTCATCAAGGACGCGGCCTATCGCAGCCTGCTCAAGCGAACTCGGGCGGACCTCCACCAGCGGTTCGTCGACTGGGCCGAGCCGGTCAACCGCGAGCGTGGCCGTGAGGTCGAGTTCGAGGAGATCCTCGGCTACCACCTCGAGCAGGCCTACCGGTACCGGGGCGAGCTCGGCCCGATCGACGACGTGGCACGAGAGGTGGGACGCCGGGCGGCCACGAAGCTCGCCTCGGCGGGCCGGCGGGCCTTCGGCCGCGGGGACGCGGCAGCGGCCGCGAACCTGCTCGGCCGGGCCGCCGCCCTGCTGCCCGAGGCGGATCCGGTCAGGATCGAGCTCCTTCCGGAGGTCGCCGAGGCGCAGATCGAGCAGGGCGCCTTCCAGGACGCGCAAGCCGCGCTCGACGAAGCGATGGCGCTCGCGCTTCGGATCGCCGACGCGAGACTGGCCGGCCGGGCAACGTTGGTCAGGTACCAGCTGATGTTCAGCACCTCGGGATCGGTCGGAGAGGTGGAACCTGCCATCGCCGAGGTCCGGGCGGTGATGGCCGAGTTCGAGCGGACCTTCGACGTCGCAGGGCAGGCGCGCGCGTGGCGGCTGCTCAGCGTGATCGACGGGACGGCGGGCCGCTACGATCGGGCGGCCGACGCTGCGGCACAGGTCGTGGCTTTGGCCGGACAGGTCGGCGATACGCGCCTCGCGGCGCGCGGCGCGATCTCGTACTCGTACGCCACGCTGCACGGATCAACGCCCGTCGCCGAGGCCCTTCGGCGCAGCCGCGAGTACCTCGAATATGTCAGGACCGACCGGAACGCGGAGGCCATCGTGCTCGGGGTCCTGGCCCAGCTCGACGCCATGGAGGGTCGGTTCGACGAAGCCCGAGCGAGCGCCGCGCGCGGCCGCGACATCGTGTCCGAGCTGGGAGCCAGCGTGACGGCCGCCTCGACGTCGCTCGAGACGTCACGCGTGGAGCGACTCGCCGGAAACCCTCGCGCCGGCGAGGAGGCGCTGCGCCGCGACTACCATGTGCTCGAAGGGCTCGGCGAGACGTACTTCAGGTCGACGATCGCCGCGTTGCTCGGTGACAACCTCTGGAACCAGGGCAAGCACGAAGAGGCGATCCGCTTCGCCCGGATCGCCGCCGAGATCGCGGACGAGGATGACGTCCTCAGCCAGACGGCCTGGCGGACGGTGGAGGCGAGATCGCGGGCCCTGGCCGGTCGCCAGGATGAAGCGATTGCCCTCGCTCGCGAGGCGGTGGCCAGAGCCGCGGGAACCGTCGACATCGAGCTGCACGCGGATGCCCTCGTGGACCTCGCCGAGGTGATGCGGCTCGTCGGTCGCGGACAAGACGAAGGGCCTCCCTTGCGAGAGGCCCTCGCCCTCTACGAGCGGAAGGGCGACGTGGTCCTGGCCGGTCGTGTCCGGGATCGCCTCTCGGCGATCCCGGACGAGCCGGCCGTCCGGGTGCCCTAGAAGCGCATCCCGCCGTTGTGGGTAAGCCAGACGGTGACCTGCTTGTTGCCGACCGTGAGGCAGGGCCCGATGTTGGTCGGGAACCCTCCGCTGTATTGACAGATCTGCGTGATGAGCTCGACCTGCGGCGCGCCGGTGCTGTCGAAGTAGTAGTGGTAGGCGAACGGGTTGGCACCGGTCAGCTGGTTGGGCGCCTGCGCGAACGACACGATCACCTTGATCCCGGGCGTACCCCCACCGTTCGGGTTGCTGAAGATCTTGCCGTTCCCGACTTCGACGGTCGAGACGAGCGAGGTCAGCGACGAGCACTGGAAACCGGCCGGGACGCCGTCCGTGCAAGGGATCGACAGGGTCGGGCTGTCTCCGACCGCCGCGCCCGTCAGCGTGCTGACCACGGTGGCGCTGGTCGCCTGCTGGTTCTTGCCGGTGAGCTTCTGGTTGTCCGCGACGGTGAGACCGTTCGGATCGCCGAAGTTGAAGTCGCCCGCGGCATCGCCGTTGTTGGTGACCGCGGCGGAGTCGAGCCACGACAGTGCGTCACCGTGGCTCTTGTTCTTCCCCGGCGGGACGCCCGTCGTATTCCAGTTGAACGTGATGGCCTCGGTCGCGCCGTCCGCGACATTGGAGGCGACCGTGAAGGCCGCAACCAGATAGGCCGTCTGGCCATCGTTCAGGGCGCCAAGACTGCACACGAGCGGCGTGACCGTCGGGCAGATGCCCGATCGGACGACTCCGCCAGTGCCGTTGTCCTTGATCGTCCATTGCGCACCCGCAACCGAGGCCGTGGGCTTGCTGGTCACGTTGACGAACAGCTGCGAGATGTTGCTCGGGCCATCGTTCCGGAGCCATTCGAAGAAGCCGACCGTCTTGCCGGCCGAGACTGCCGTCGTCGACGCACCCGACCCCGGCTGGGGCGTGGCGCCGCTGTCGGTACCGAATCCCGCCACCCAACCGGCCGGCGTCCCGGCGTAGGCGGTCCCGCCTCCGATGACGGACAGCGCAAGCGCCATGGCCGCGACAAGCCCAACCGACCGTCGCCAAGTCCGCACCCGGCGATTCCCCTCATTCGCGCGCATCGAAACTCCCTCGTCCCGCGCCACCCCGCCGGGCGGGACCACTGTTCGTAATGGACGTAGTACGAAAGTCCTGTCCGCGGAGAGTGCGGCAGGGCCTTAAGGGTGTCAAGTCAACAAACCGACACACGGCGGTTGATCGTCCAAACCGTTGATCTGACGCACCGCGGACAGACGAATGCGGCCCCGACGGGGGACGATGGCGCGAGTGTCGCGAGTTAGTGCCGGACCGTCGTCTCGGGCGCCTGGATCGTCGCCTGCTGCGCGGCCGCCTCGGTCAAGCCCTGGGCGAGGGCGCGGGCGAGCGCCGGGCTCATCCGCGCCCGGGCCACGATTTCGCCGAGATCGACATGCGGACCGGGCTCCAGGCTCGGCTGTGAGAGCTGGAAGGTCACGGTGACGCCGAACGGGCCGATGCTCACCGAGATGCCGTCCGCGTAGAAGTCGGGGAAGTCTGCCATCGCGGTCTCCTGGTCAGTTGCGGGCGATGGGACGCATCGGGTAGACGCCGACGACGATCGGCGTGCGCGGGTCGAGCGACAGCTCGTAGCCGATCTCCCCGGTCCGCAGCAGGTCGCCGAGCAGCCGGCCCTCGTGCGACGGGAGTCCGACGTAGATCCAGCCCGGGTCGAGACGCACCGGCGTCACGTCGTCGTCTTCGCCGTCGATGCTGAACCGGCGGCGCAGCTCGTGCATGGGGACGTACGGGCGGCTCTTGATGAACCGGCGCAACTGCGGGGCCGTGCACTGGCCCGGCCGCGGCTCGGACCCGTTCGTGGGCGCGTCGGCCGCGGCCGCGGCCGACGTCATCGCGCCCGGTCCGGCGGCCTCCACCGGAGCGGGCCGCGTGGCCGAATCCTGTTCCGGCCCACGGAACGGCCCGGCGTCGACGTCGGGGGTGGACGGCCGCGGTCGAGGCGACGGCCCGTCGGCTGCGCTGGCCGGCCGTGCCTCGACGCCGGTTGCCCGCCTGGGCCCGTCGCCCGGGCTGAGCGTGGTTCGATTGGGTCGACCGTGATGGCGCCGGCTCATCGGACCAGGGCATCGGGCCGGTTGGCCCGGACAGACGGTTCGGCGCCGGGTAGGCGCCGCGAGTTGGTGGTCATGTGGTCTCGGACGGTTGACGGAATCGCATCGGGCGCGTCCCGTCGACCGATGATACCCCAGCCCGCCCGAACGAACCCCCGAGGCGCACGTGGCGGCGCTCCGGGGCTCAGCCGTCGATGACGTGGAGCTCGTGCGATGTCCCGTTCAGCACGATCGGTCAGTCCGGCCCGCAGACCACGATGTCCTCGATCCGGGCGCCGTAGGTGCCGGGCAGGTAGATCCCGGGCTCCACGGAGAACGCCATGCCCGCGCGGAGCGGCTCGTGGTTGCCGCCGATGATGTACGGGTCCTCGTGGCCCTCGAGCCCGA
>JACQEF010000007.1 GCA_016200745.1 Chloroflexota bacterium
CGGCGGCCGCGCGCTGCACCAGGGCTCCGACGACGCCGAGCGCGAGAACGCGCGCGACCTGCACCGGCGCATGGTCGAGATCTTCCCGGAGACGGCCACGACCCGGATCACCCGGACTGGGTCGAGCGGTACCACAGCCAGGGTCTCCGGCACATCGTCCTGGACGGAAAGGAATCGTGATGGCGCGCATCGCGCTCGTCGGCGCCGGCAGCGTCGAGTTCACCCGCAACCTGCTAGGCGACTTCTTCTCGTACCCGGAATTGCGCGACGCCGAGCTTGCGCTGCACGACATCGACCCCGACCGGCTGGACACGGCCGTTCGCATGGCCAACTGGACGGCGAATGCGCTCGGCGCGGAACCCAGCGTCCACGCCTATCTCGGCCGGCGCGAGGCGCTGCGCGGAGCCGACTTCGTGATCAACACGATCCAGGTTGGCGGGGCGCGGGCCACGCAGCTCGACTTCGGCGTCCCCGGCCGGTACGGGCTCCGCTACACGATCAACGACACGATCAACGCGGGCGGCGTCCTCCGCGGCCTGCGGACGATCCCGGTCGCGCTCGGGATCGCCGTCGACATCGCCGAGGTCTGCCCGGACGCCCTGTTCCTGAACTACACCAATCCGATGGGCATGGTCGTCCGGGCCGTGAGCGAGGCTGTCGGGGTGCCCACGGTCGGGCTGTGCCACTCCGTCTACTGGACCGTCCACACGCTCGCCGAGTACCTGGGCATCCCGTTCGCGGAGATCGACGCCGAGTCGGCGGGCGTCAATCACCTCGCGTGGGTGACCCGTCTCGAACACCGGGGCGTGGACCTCTACCCAACGCTCCGCGAGTTCGTGGATGGCGGCGGCGTTCCGGACGACGATCTCGTCCGGGCCGACCTGTTCCGCCGCTTCGGCAGGTACCCGACGGAGGCGTCGGAGCAGCAGGCCGAGTACAGCCCGTGGTACATCCCGAAGGCAGACCTGGTCGAGCGGCTCCACGTCCCGATCGGCGAATACCTCGACCGCGTCGCCCACAACCTCGATGAGTTCGCCGAGACCAAGCGCAAGCTGGCGGCCGGGGAGCCGTTCGAGATCGAGCGAAGCGGCGAGTACGCGGCGGTCATCGTCCATTCGATGGTTACCGGCCAGCCGGCACGGATCGTCGCCAACGTCCCCAACGACGGCGGCCGCCTGATCACGAACCTCGCCGGCGACGCGTGCGTCGAGGTCCCGGCGCTCGTCGACGGGCTGGGCGTCCACCCGACTGCCGTCGCGCCGCTGCCCCCACAGTGTGCCGCCTACACCCGTCCCGCGGTCGACACTCAGGAGCTGACGGTCCGTGCGGCGCTCGACGAGGACCGCGACCTCGTGTACCACGCGGTGCTGACCGATCCCCAGGCCCAGGCTCGGCTGACGCTCGACGAGGCCTGGCGCATGACCGACGAGCTGATCGATGCGGAGGCGGAGTGGCTGCCGGGATGGCTCGGTGGCGCCGCTCCGGACTGGACGTCGTGACCAAGGAGGAACCGGCAATGCGCACCATCCGAGCCACCCATCGTTCCTGGTTCCTGGCCCTTGCGGCCGGGGCAAGCCTGCTGGTGGCCGCGTGCGGTGGCGCCGCCCAGTCGGCCGGCCCCGCACCGGCATCTGCCAGCGACCTGCCGTCGTCCTCGGCGCCCGCGGAGTCTGCCGCCGCCTCGCCGGCAAACGCCGCCGCCTGTGGCACCTACAGCGGCCCGGCGACCACCATCAGCTACGCGATGTGGGGCGATACCACCGAGCTCGCCAACCAGCAGAAGATCGTGGACGCCTTCAGCGCCCTCAATCCTTCGATCACGGTGAAGGTCACCGTGGCCGACTGGGATTCCTACTGGCCCAAGCTGCAGACCGATCTTGCCGGCGGCAACGCTCCGGACGTCTTCCTCATGGACGGCCCGCTCTTCGCCGACTACCAGACCCGCGACCAGCTGCTGGACCTCAGCCCCCTCATCACCCGCGACGGATTCGACACGACCCAGCTCGCGGAGCTGGCGGTGAAGGACTTCGCGGGCGCCGACGGGCACCAGTACGGGCTGCCGCGCGACCTGAACACCATCGCCCTCTTCTACAACAAGACGATGTTCGACGCGGCCGGCATCGCGTACCCGGACGACACCTGGGATTGGGCCAAGCTCGTCGAGGTTGCGACGAAGCTGACGAAGCCGGCCGGAGCCCCGAACCAATGGGGCTTCTACACCGAGACCACGGACATGGAGAACTACTGGTCGTCGCTCGTGTGGCAGGCCGGCGGCGACATCCTCAGCCCCGACAAGAAGAGCGTCGTGATCGACACCGACCAGGCGGCCTCCGGCATCCAGTTCCTCCAGGACCTCATCTACAAGGACAAGGTGATGGCGCAGCCCGTGCCCGGTGGGACCGGCGACGCCTTCGAGAACGGCCAGGCGGCGATGGAGGCCAACGGCTCGTGGCTGGTGCCGACGCACGAGGCGGCCGGGCTCAACTTCGGCGTGGCGCCACTCCCCAAGGGACCGGCCGGCCAGGCGACGTCCGTGAATCCGAGTGGCGTCGTGGTCTACAAGGGCACCAAGTCCGCCGACGCGGCCTGGGAGTTCGTGAAGTGCTACACGGGCCCCGAGATGCAGGCCAAGATCGCCGACCTGGAGGCCTCGATGCCGGTCAACCTGCAGGTCCTGACCGAGCAGTACGCGACCTCGTTCGACGGCGGCAAGACGTTCGCCGACGCGCTGTCGTACGCGCACCTCAAGCCCTCCTTCAAGGGCTACAACGAGTTCAGCACCGCGCTCCAGGACGAGCTCGACGC
>JACQEF010000174.1 GCA_016200745.1 Chloroflexota bacterium
ACCAGGTTGAGCCAGTCGGTCGGCTCGACGATCAGCAGCGAGAATCGGGGTTCGAGGAAGAGGACGTCATAGGCCAGGAACGAGGCCACGGCTGTCGCGGCCGCCGGCCAGGTTCCGCCGACGGATCCGACGACCGCCACCGCCACGAGGTAGACGGCCGACGCGTCCGGGACGGGCGTCCCGCTCTCGAGGGCCGCGACGAGCAGCGTCGCGACGACGATCGACCCGAGCGCGAGGGCCACCATCGTGGACGACGGCCGCCGCGGGGGCCCCATCGGGAGAGAGCGGGAGACTCGGGCCAGCACGCCCGGATGGTACGTCCGCCGGTACTGCAGGGTGACCCAAAGTACGGCTAGGCGCGGGCCACCCCTCACCCCTACGCTCTGCCACGCAGGGGGCTGGAGTCCACCGCGGAGCACCCCAGGGAACCAGACCCAACGAGCACGGCACGAAACGAGGCAACCGTCCAATGGCATCGATGGCCATCAACGAACTGGGACCGATGCTCACCGCGACCGAGGTCGCTGACATGCTCCATCTGCATGTCAACACGGTGAAGCGGCTCGGCGATCGCGGCGAGCTGCCGTTCTACCGGGTCTGCAAGCGTGGCGATCGTCGGTTCCGGCTCGACGACGTCATGAAGTTCCTGACCCAGAACCGCTAGTCCCGCAGCACGACTGTCGAGCGCCCGTCCGATGGGGGGACGGGCGCTCGTTGCTGTCCGGCGTCAGTCGCGCGGGATTGACGCCAGCGTCTCGCCGAAGATCTCGACCGCCTCGGCGATTTCGGCGGCGTCCACGTTGATCGGCGGGATCCAGCGGACCACCTGGTGGCTGTAGCCACAGGTGAGCACCAGGAGGCCCGCGTCGGCGCAGGCCGCGATCAGCCGATCGGGCAACGTGGAATCGGGTTCCCGGGTCTCGCGGTCGGTCACGAACTCCACGCCGACCATCAACCCGCGCCCCCGGATATCCCCGATCCGGTCGTCCTCGGCGGCGATCGCCGCGAGGCCGGCCATCAGCTCGCCTCCGCGGACCGTGGCGTTGGCCACGAGCCCTTCCTCCTGGATCGTCTCGAGCACGGCCAGGCCCGCGGCACAGGCCACCGGGTTGCCGCCGTAGGTGGACCCGTGGGCGCCGCGCCCCAGCGCTCCTGGAGCTCGCGGCTGGTGATGATCGCCGAGAGCGGCAGGCCGTTGGCGATCGCCTTGGCCATGCACACGATGTCGGGGACGATCTCGGCCTGCTCGAATGCCCACATCTGGCCCGTTCGGCCAAACCCGCTCTGGACCTCGTCGGCGATCAGCAGGATGCCGTGCCGGTCGCAGAAGGCACGCAGCTCGCGCAGGAACGTGGCCGGTGCCGGCGTGTAGCCGCCCTCACCCTGGATCGGCTCGATCAGCATCGCCGCGACCGACGAGAACGGGATCTCCGAGCTGGTCACTCGATGGAGCTCGGCGAGTGCCGCCTCGGTCGCCTTCGCCTCGTCGCCGCCGAAGTCCCGATACGCCTCCGGGAACGCGGTGAGGTAGACGCCGGGCAGCACGGGCTCGTAGCCGGCCCGGTAGTTGAGCGACGAGCTGGTCACCGACATCGCGCCGAACGTCCGCCCGTGGAACCCGTGTCGGAAGGCGATGATCCCGGGCCGTCCGGTGACCCGCCGGGCGAGCTTGAGCGCCGCCTCGACCGTCTCCGAGCCCGAGTTGAGGAACATCACCGAGTCGAGCGGGTCCGGGAAGGTCTTGTCGAGCGCGGCCGCCAGGCGGGACACCGGTTCCGCGAACCCCATCGCCGAGACCGGGCCGATCAGCCGGTCCACCTGGGCGTGGATGGCCGCCGTGACTCGAGGGTGCGCGTGGCCCAGCGCGGTGACGGCGATGCCGTTCGCGAAGTCGAGGTAGGCCTTGCCGGTCGTGTCGTACAACCGGTGCCCGACGCCGTGGCTCCAGGTGCGCTCGAAGTAGCGACCCAGGACCGGCGAGAGGCTGGCGGCGGGGGGCGCGGCGAGGTCGAGGCTGGTCTCTGTCGGCATGGTGACGGCTCCAGGGAGGATGCGGTCGGTCGAGTATACGGGCCGCCCTGCGGCTGCCGTGAGGGCCGTCCGGCCCGCCGCGCCCTGTTACATTCAGCACCATGGTCGACTTCCACCTGACCGACGAGAACCGGCTCGTCCAGCAGGCCGCGCGGGCGTTCGCCGAGGCCGAGATCCTGCCCCACATCCGCGAGTGGGACGAGCGCGGCGAGGTGCACCGCGAGCTCTTCGCGAAGATGGGGGAACAGGGCTTCCTCGGCGCCCCGATCCCCGAGGCATACGGCGGCTCGGGCATGGACTACACGAGCTTCGCGATCCTGTGCGAGGAGCTGGAACGGGCCGACACCGCGTTCCGCGTCGTCCAGAGCGTCCACGTCGGCCTCAACTCACTGGCGCTCCTGCAGTGGGGGACGGAGGCGCAGCGGCAGCGCTGGCTGGTGCCCCAGGCGCGGGGCGAGCGGCTGGCGACCTTCGCCCTGACCGAGCCCGGCGTGGGCACGGACGCGGGCAACCTGGCCACGACGGCCCGCCGCGACGGGGACGCCTACCGGCTCAACGGCCAGAAGCTCTGGATCTCGCTGGCGGACATCGCCGACCACTTCCTCGTCTTCGCCTCCGTCGACCGCTCGAAGAAGCACAAGGGCGTCACCGCCTTCATGCTCGAGCGCGGGATGCCCGGGCTCACCACGGGCTCGCTCCACGGCAAGCTCGGGATCCGGGCCGGCAACACGGGATTGATCAACCTCGACGACGTCCCGGTCCCGGTCGAGCACCGGATCGGCGAGGAAGGCGAGGGCTTCCTGATCGCGATGAGCGCAATCGACCAGGGCCGGTTCACGGTGGCCGCCGGCGCCGTCGGCCTCGCGCAGGCTTGCCTGGATGCCAGCATCAAGTACGCGCATGAGCGGCAGACCTTCGGCAAGGAGATCGGCGAGCACCAGCTGGTCAAGCAGATGATCGCCCGGATGGCCGCCGGGACCGAGACCGGCCGGCTGCTCGTCTGGCGAGCGGCCTGGCTCAAGAACCAGGGCCTGCGCAACACCCGCGAGACGAGCCTGGCCAAGTGGCACGCCACCGAGCACGCGGTCCAGAGCGCGCTCGACGCCATCCAGGTCCACGGGGCTAACGGCTACTCCAACGAGTTCCCCGTCGAGCGCTACCTGCGGAACTCCAAGGCCGCCGTGATCTACGAGGGCACCAGCCAGCTGCACACGCTCATCCAGGCCGATTACGCGATGGGCTACCGGGAGGATCGCCCGCTCCGCTGCGAGCCCTGGCCCGCGCAGGGCTGGCAGCGACCCGGTTCGTGACGGCCGGCCGGCCGGCCGGTGGCACGTCGCGCGCCGGCGCGCTCGGAGTCGGCCCGTGGTCGGAGCGCGAGCTGGCCATCCTGGCGGCGCTTGCCGAGACCTTCGTCGCCGGTGACGGCGCGTCCCGTGCCCGGCTGGCCAGCGAGGCCCTGACCGTCGCCACCGACCCGGCCCAGGTGCGCCAGCTCAGGCTCGCCCTCCGGCTGAGGCGCTCGGCGTTCGCGGCGTTTCGCAAGCTCCTGACGTTCCTGGCCTATGCCGATCCCGGGGTCGAGGGGCCGAATCCGCGACTGTCGCGCCTCGGCTACCGCCCGGACGATCCGCCGGTGACCGGTGACGTATCGGCGATCCGGCCATTCGATCTGGGCAAAGCCGCTTCCGGGCGCCCGGTCGGCGAGCCGGCCGTGCTCGAGGCCGACGTGGTGATCGTCGGGGCCGGCGCGGGTGGCGGGGTCATCGCCGCCGCGCTCGCGGAGGCGGGCCGTTCGGTCGTGGTCCTCGAACAGGGGCCATTCGTCGACGAGGCGGCCATGCCCCGCGACGAGCTCGGCGCGTACGACCGGCTGTACCTCGACCACGGCCTCCTGACCACCTGGGACGGGTCGGTCACGATGCTGGCCGGCACCGGCGTCGGCGGCGGCACGCTCGTGAACTGGATGACCTGCATCCCGGCCACGGCCTCGGTCCGCGAGGAGTGGCAGCGCGAGCACGGTGTCGAGGGGCTGACCGGCTCCGCCTGGGCGGACGACGTGGCGGTGCTCGAGACCGAGCTCGGGGTGGCGACATCGACCTCCATCCCAGCCAAGGACGCGGTCATCCTGCGCGGTGCGGCGGCGCTCGGCTGGGAGGCCGCACCGACGCGCCGGAACGCGTCCGGCTGCGACGACTGCGGAAGCTGCCCGTTCGGCTGCCGGCGGGGGACCAAGCAATCCGGCATCCGGGCCCACCTCGCGCGGGCGGCCGCAGCCGGGACCCGCGTCGTCGCCGGGACGCGGGTGACGCGCGTGCTGGTCGAGGCAGGCCGTGCGACCGGCGTCGAAGCGGAAGCCGACGTCGAAGCGGAAGCCGACGTCGAGCCGGGCGCCGCCGGGACGCGGCGATTGCGTCTGATCGTCCGGGCGCCCGTGGTCGTCGTCGCCGGGGGCGCTCTCCGGACGCCGTCCGTCCTCCAGCGTTCCGGGCTGTGGCATCCGGCCATCGGGCGGCACCTGCGGCTCCATCCCGTTGCCGTCGCCGCCGCCCGGTTCGACGAGCCGATCGAGATGTGGCGCGGGACGATGCAGGGGGCTCGATCGCTCCAGTTCATCGAGGAGGAGAGCGGCCGCAGCGGCTACGCCATCGAGTCCGCGCCGGGGCATCCGGGCCTGATGGCGCTGGCGCTGCCGTGGGAGGGAACGGCCGCCCACGCCGAGCTGATGGCGAGCGCGGCCCGGCTGGCCCCGCTGATCGCGATCGCCCGCGACGGTGGCGAGGGGCGGACCACGCTCAGCCACTCGGGCCGCGTCCGGATCGACTACCGGCTGGACGCCCGGGGCGTGGCCGCGCTGCGCCACGGCCTGGGCTCGATGGCACGCCTGGCCCGAGCCGCCGGCGCCAGCGAGATCCTGGCCGCCGGCACGCCCCCGGCGCGGTACCGCGAGCACGGCGACATGCCGGCCGCGGGCGCGACACTCGCCCGGTTCGAGGCCGACCTCGCCCGGTTCGACTTCGATGCCAACCGTGGGGCGGTCTTCTCGGCCCACCAGATGGGCTCGGTCCGGATGGGCGCAGATCCCCGGTCCCATCCGTGCGACCCGTGGGGCCGCGTCCGCACGGGCGACCGGAACGACAGCGTGATCGGCGGCCTGTACGTCGGCGACGGGTCACTCTTCCCGACGGGACTCGGGGTCAACCCGATGATCACGATCATGGCCCTCGCCAGGCGCGTCGCGCGGACCGTGCTCGCCGACGCCTGAGGATCCGGTCCGCGCAAGCTGCCGGCCCTGCCCGGCGCCCGGAGGCTACCGCGAGGGCGCGGTGACCGCGGTCGTTTCCGGCGTGACGGTCTCGGTGACGGCCGGCCGGCGTGGCGATCGCATCCGCCCGCGCGAGGTGACGATGAGCGCGACGGCGGCGACGATGACCGCGCCCGCCGCCAGCGTCCGCGGATCGATCGGCTCGTGGCGGACCAGCGCGCCGAGGATCACCGCGACGACTGGGTTGACGTAGGCGTACGTCGCGATCAGCGGGAGCGGTGCCACCCGCAGCAGCCAGCCGTAGGCGGTGAACGCCACCAGGCTGCCGACGATCGTGAGATAGGCCAAGGCACTCAGCGAGGCCGGCGAGACGGCCTCGAGC
>JACQEF010000161.1 GCA_016200745.1 Chloroflexota bacterium
CGTCAGCAGCGGCCGGCAGCCCCCACTACGTGCCATCCACCTGGCGCGGCTACTGGCAGATGGGCGCCGTGCTCATGCTGACCCAGCTCAAGCTCGCCAACTGACGGCTCACCGAGCCAGCAGCTGATCAGGCTGTCCCTCCCTCCGCCCTGCGGAGGGAGGGACAGCTCCAAGTGCCGCTGATCGAGACGGGAACGTGCGCCAGTACTTTGCTCGGAAGCTCGCGATCTACCTCGTGACGTTCTTCGTCGCCGTCACGATCGACTGGATGATCCCGCGGTTCATGCCCGGCGACCCGGTGCAGGGCATGGTGTCGCGCATGTCCCTCGAGCCGGAGGCGGCCAATCGGATGATGGGCTTCTTCCTGGGTGCGTTCGGGCTCGACAAGCCGATCTGGGAGCAGTACCTGAACTTCTGGGTCGCCCTCGCGCACGGCGACCTGGGCATCAGCGTCTGGCAATTCCCGACGCCGGTGCTGAACATCATCCTGAGCGCGGTCCCGTATACCCTGGCCCTGCTCATTCCCGCGATCCTCCTCAGCTGGGTCGCCGGGAACCAGTTCGGCGCCTGGGTCGCCCGCCGCAAGCGGCTGGACAACACCGTCCTGCCGGTGGGCTACATCCTCACGGCCACCCCGTACATGTGGCTCGGGATCCTGATCGCCTGGGGCCTCGGCTCGGTCCTGCGGGTGCTCCCCTTGTCGGGAGCCTTCAACTACTCGATGTCGCCCACGCTCACCTGGGAGTTCTTCCTGAGCGTCTACACGCACTGGCTGATGCCGTTCCTGTCGCTCTTCCTGGTCATGTTCGGTGGCTGGGCGATCGGCATGCGCAACATGATCATCTACGAGCTCGAGTCGGACTACGCGCACTGGCTGGAGGCGCTCGGCGCCCCGCAGAGCCTGGTCCGGCGCTACGCGTTCCGCAACGCGGTCCTGCCCCAGGTGACGGGGCTCGCGCTGTCGCTGGGCGTGGTGGTCGCCGGCGCCCTGGTCACCGAGGTCGTGTTCTCGTACCCGGGCCTCGGCTACCTCGTCCTCCAGGCCATCCAGAACGAGGACTACTTCCTGCTCCAGGGCATCTTCCTGTTCGTGATCATCGGCGTGCTCGTGGCGAACTTCCTGATCGACATCGCCTACGTCGTGGTCGACCCGCGGACGCGCGTCGGCATGCAGGGGCGTGCGTGATGAGCATCACCACGCAGCGACCCGCTCCCGCTCCCGGCGACCACGGGGAGGCAGCCCTGCCCGCGCCTGCGACCGCGCCGGACGGTGCGACCGGACCCGGTGTCGCGCCCATGCGCCCCCGGCGCGAGGTGCTCTACTTCGCGCTCCGCGACAAGCGGATCCTGTTCGGCGCGGCGGTCGTCCTGTTCTTCCTGATCCTGTCGATCGTCGGCCCGGTCCTCGACCCGACCGATCCCACGGCCTTCGACGGTCCGACCGGCGCCCCCCCGAGCGCGGAGTTCTGGTTCGGGACCACGACCTTCGGCGAGGATGTGTTCGCCCAGTTCGTCAACGGCCTGCAGGCCACCTTCCTGGTCGGCCTGCTGGGCGGGGGGCTGGCGGCCCTGGTCGGCATCTCGATCGGCTTCGTCGCGGGCTATCGCGGCGGGATCGTGGACGAGTTCCTCAGCATGATCACCAACATCGTGCTGGTCATCCCGACGCTCGTGGTGCTGGTCGTGATCGCCGCCTTCCTCAGCGCCCGCGGGGTGGTCGTGGAGGCCGCGTTCGTGGGACTGACCTCGTGGCCGTGGGCTGCCCGCGCGATCCGTTCACAGACGTTCTCCCTGCGCGCCCGCGAGTTCGTCGACCTGGCGAACATGAGCGGCCTCCCGACCTGGAAGGTCATTTTCCGGGAGATCGCGCCGAACATGGGCTCGTACCTGTTCATGACGTTCATCCTGCTGTTCGGCGGCGCGGTGCTGATCGCGGCGACCCTCGACTTCATCGGGCTGGGCCCGACCGAGGGCATCTCGCTCGGGCTGATGATGAACAACGCGGTCCTCTGGAGCGCGCTGCAGCTGGGGATGTGGTGGTGGTTCATCCCGCCGGGGCTGGGCATCACCGCGATCGTCGGGGCGCTCTACGTGATGAACGTGGGCCTCGACGAGATCTTCAACCCCAAGCTTCGGGAGATGTGACGCGGTGAGCTTGCAGGTCAACGACCTCCGGGTCTACTACCGGACCCTGGCCGGCGATGTCAGGGCGCTCGACGGCGTCACGTTCTCCATCGCCGAGGGCGAGATCATGGGCCTCGCCGGCGAGTCCGGCTGCGGCAAGTCGACGCTCGGCAAGGCCCTGACCCACTTCGACAGCCGGATGCGTTACGTCGGCGGCGACGTGGTCCTCGACGACGAGCCGCTGCCGATCATGGACTCGGACGCGATGGACGAGTTCCGGTTCTGGAGCGTGTCGATCATCCCGCAGTACGCGATGAGCGCGATGAACCCGACGCGCAAGATCGGCAAGATGATCGCCGACCTCCTCGAGTCGCGGGGCGAGGACGCGGCCGCGATGCGGCCCGAGATCGAGCGGCGGATCGAGCTGGTCGGTCTGCAGCGCGACGTGCTCGACCGATATCCGATCGAGCTCTCCGGCGGCATGAAGCAGCGCGTGGTGATGGTCATCGCCACGCTGCTCAATCCGAGCCTGCTGATCGCCGACGAGATCACCTCGGCGCTGGACGTGTCCACCCAGAAGGCGGTCGCCGAGACGCTCATCGAGTTCCGCGATCGCCAGCTGGTGCGGACCATGATCGTGATCACCCACGACATGTCGATCCTGGCCCAGGTGGCCGACACGATCACCGTGATGTACGCCGGCAAGCTGGCCGAGAAGGCGGCCACCGACGTGATCATCGGCGCGCCGAAGCACCCGTACACCCGCCTGCTGATCTCGTCGCTCCCCGAGGTGGGCGTGCGCTACGCCGACAAGCGGCTGACCGGGATCCCGGGCAACCCTCCGCAGCTCCTCGATCCGCCGCTCGGCTGCCGGTTCCAGGCCCGCTGCCCGCTGGCCGACGCGCAGTGCCGCGAGGAGCCGCCGTTCGTCGAGGTCGAGCCCGCCCATTTCGTCGCCTGCTGGAAGGTGTCGTGACGCCGTGCTGACCCTCGACCACGTCTCCAAGATCTACAAGGTCGGCACGTTCGGCGGCACCGATCTGGCGGCCGTCAAGGACGTCAGCTTCAGCGTCGATGCCGGCCAGGTCGTCTCGCTCATCGGCGAGAGCGGCAGCGGCAAGACGACGATCGGCCGGATGATCCTGCGGCTGACCCAGGCCACGCGAGGCACGATCACCTTCGACGGGCAGGACGTCGCCAAGCTCCCGCGCCGCGGGTACTACCGGCTCGTCCAGGGCGTCTTCCAGGACCCGTTCAGCTCCTACAACCCGATCTTCAAGGCCGACCACGTCTTCGGCATGATCCGGAGCGTCTACTTCCGCGGGATGCCCAATGCCGAGTGGGACGCCCGGGTCGAGGCGGCCCTCGAAGCGGTCGGGCTCGATCCCGACCAGGTGCTCCACAAGTACCCGCACCAGTTGAGCGGCGGCCAGCTCCAGCGCCTGCTCATCGCCCGGGCGCTCCTGCTCGACATCCGGATGCTCGTGGCCGACGAGATCATCAGCATGCTCGACGCCTCGACCCGGATCGACGTCCTCAACCTGCTCGGCGACCTCAAGGCACGCGGTCTCGGGATCCTGTTCATCACCCACGACCTGTCGCTGGGCTACTACAGCAGCCAGCGGACGCTGATCCTGCTCCGTGGCCAGATCGTCGAGATGGGCGCGACCGAGAAGGTCTACGGCAACCCGACCCATCCATACACGAAGATGCTCATCGCCTCGGTGCCGTTGCTGCACAAGAAGTGGCGCCAGGTCGAGCAAGAGCTCGAGACCACTGCGGCGCCGGCCGCCGACGCGTGCACGTACCACGCCCTGCAGCCCGAACTCCGCGGTGACGGCGCGTCGGCCCCGGCCCGGCCCGCGCTCGTGGAGGTCGAGGAGGACCATTTCGTCGGATGCATTCGGCCGTACGTGAAGGGCGCCTGCTGAGTCGGCGTCGCTCCGTCGCTCCACCGCTGTCGCTGGCCGGGACGCGATGACGGGCGACGCACGGCTCGGGCTCGTGATCCTTGCGGTCGGCGACATGCCGAGAGCCCGCGCCTTTTACCGGTCCGCGTTCGGCTGGCCGGCCGAGGTCGACCTGCCGGTCTACGTCGAGTTCCGCCTGCCCGCGGGCATGCGGCTGGGCCTGTACGCACGCGACGCGTTCGCGCGCAACGTCGGCGAGCTGCCACACGGGGTCCCGGCGGGATCGATCGCGACGACCGAGCTGTACCTGTACCCGGATGACCTCGACGGGACGACCGCGGGGCTTTTCGCCGGCGGCGTGCGACCGTTGAGCCCGCTCGCCCACCGGGACTGGGGTGACGAGGTCGCCTACTTCGCCGACCCCGACGGCAACGTCATCGCCCTGGCGCGAGCCGCCCCCGCCTGACCGGCTCGGGTTCGCCGGGGACCGCGCCGGCGATCCGTCAGAATGCGCCCATGAACATGCGATTTGGGGCACAGCTCTGGTCACAGCAGACGACGTTCGCGGATTTCCGCGATGCCGCGCTGGTCGCCGAGGCCGCCGGCTGGGATTCGGTCTGGACCTGGGATCACCTGATGGCGATCTTCGGGCCGTGGGAGCAACCCATCCTCGAGGGCTGGACCACGCTCGCGGCGGTCGGCGCGGTGACCCGGCGGATCCGGCTGGGGTTGATGGTCGGTGCCAACACGTTCCGGAACCCGGGGCTTACCGCGAAGCTGGCCACGACGCTCGACAACGTCAGCGACGGACGGGCGGTCCTCGGCATCGGCGGCGCCTGGTTCGAACGGGAGCACGAGGCGTTCGGGATCCAGGAGTGGGGGACCGGCTTCGGTGACCGGCTCGACCGCCTCGACGAGTCGGTCATGCTCATGCGCCGGCTGCTCGATGGCGAGCGGTTCAGCTACACCGGCCGCTACTACCGGCTGACCGATGCGCTCTGCACACCCCGGCCGGTCCAGGCGCACCTGCCGATCCTGGTCGGCGGCTCTGGTCCGCGCAAGACGCTCCGGACCGTCGCGCTCCGGGCCGATGCCTGGAACACGTCGGGCACGGTCCAGGAGGTCCGCGACAAGCTCGCGATCCTCGACGAGCACTGCGCGGACGTCGGCCGCGACCGGTCGGCGATCGAGCTGACGGTCAGCTTCCCGATCGTCATCCGCGACCAAGCGGCGGACGCCGTCGCCGCGTACGGAGCGGCACTCGCCGCAAACGGCGTCGAGGACATGCGCGGCGCGATCGAGCTGCTCGGGCCACCGGGGCTCGTCGCCGACGCGATCCGGCCGTATCGCGACCTCGGGTTCCGGACGGTGATCGTCCGGCTCCCGGCGCCGCACGACCGCGAGACGCTGGAGCGCATCGGGGAGGTCGACGCGCTCCTCGGCTAGGTCCTGGACGGAGTCCACGACCCGGGTTCTGCGCGGCCGCGTGGCGCCGGGCGGACGCGACGTCCGCCGCGGTCGTCCCGGTCAGGACGGTCATGCCGGACGCCGTCGCTCGCGGCCTTGCAACTGCGTTTCAACGTCGTCGCGCGTCTGGTATTGCGCGCCCGGGCTGCCGATACTCGTCGGCGTGCCACGATCGATGGTCGCCGCCCGGGAACCTGCCTCCGTGAGCCCGCCGCCGCTCCGGCTGGTCGCCGGCGCGGATTCTCCGACCGACGCCGCGCTCGAACCGGCGGACCGCCGCCTGCTCGACGCGCTGGGCATCGCCGTCTACACGACCGACGTCGATGGACGCCTGACCTACTTCAACGATGCCGCGGTGGAGCTCTGGGGGAGGCGCCCCGAAATCGGCCAGGAGTGGTGCGGCTCCTGGCGCCTCCTGTGGCCCGATGGCCGCCCGATGGCCCACGACGCGTGTCCGATGGCCGTCTGCCTGCGTGAAGGGCGCACCATCCGCGGCAGCCTCGCGATCGCCGAACGCCCGGACGGCTCGCGCGTCGTCTTCGAGCCCTTCCCGAGCCCGCTCTTCGACCCGGACGGCGTCCTCATCGGCGGCGTCAACGTCCTGGTGGACGTGACCGAACGCCAGCACGCGGAAGAGGCGCTGGCGGCCACGGCCGAGGCGCTCGCGATGTCGTCGGCGGCAAGGGACGACTTCCTCGGGCTCGTCTCGCACGAGCTGCGGACGCCGGTGACCACGATCTATGGGAATGCCAGGCTGCTGCTCCAGCGGCTCGACCGGCTGCCGAACGTCGAGGTCGAGATGGTCGGCGACATCGCGGCAGACGCGGAGCGGCTGCTGGCGATCGTCGAGAACCTTCTGCTCCTGAGCCGCCTCCAGGCCGGCGTCTCGCCGGAGCTCGAGCCGCAGTTGCTCGGGCACGTGGTGGAGCGCGAGATCGCGACGTTCCGGCAGCGACGTCCGAAGCGCGTCGTCTCGTTCGCGGCCCCCGGCCGGCACGTCGTCGTGGAGGCCGATCGCGCCTACATCACGCTACTGATCCAGAACCTGCTGTCCAACGCCGACAAGTACGGTGGCAGCGGACCGATCGAGGTCATCCTGGAGGACGACCCGACCGAGGCGCGGGTCGTCGTCCTGGACCGCGGGCTCGGCATCGAGGGGATCTCGCCCGAGGACCTGTTCACGCCGTTCTTCCGAGCGAAGGAGGCCCAGAAGATCGCCGGCGGGATCGGTCTCGGGCTGCCGGTCTGCCGCCGGATCGCGGAGGCGATGGGCGGCCGCGTCTGGGCATCGCCTCGGAAGGGTGGCGGTTCGGAGTTCGGGTTTGCGCTGCCGGTGAGCCTGGAGCCCACGAACGAATGACGGAACAGGAGCTCCGCGTCGCCTCCGACAACTTCCTGACCCGCATCGAGCGCCTGCACGCGCTCGAGGAGCTCAAACGCGAGCTGCCGCCGGCCGAGACGGCGGATGTGGCTCGCGAGGTCGAGGCGCTCACCCGGGAGATCCTCGATTGGGCGGCGCGCCAGACCGAGCTGGCCGAGGACATCCTCCGGACCGGCGAGGCCGCCGGACCTATCGCGACGGCGCCGCCGCGCGCGCTCGCGGTCGTCCTGGCCGAATGGCGGGCGGCCGAGCGCGCACTGGCCGCCGAGCAACCGGCAACCGCGGCCTGGGAGTCGGCGCGCGCAGACGTCGACCGGCTCCGCAACGAGTACGCCCGCGCCTACCACGCCCAGGTCGGAACGCCGACGCGGAGCGGCGAGCCCGCCCGCTAGCCAGCAGAGCCTGGGGCCCACCGTTCGGTCACGCCTGGGATCGTGCGAACCGCCCCGGCGTGATCCCCAGGAACTGGCGGAACCGCCGGGTCAGGTGAGCCTGGTCGACGAAGCCGACCTCGGCGGCCACGTCTGCGAGCGGCTGGCCGCGCAGGATCCGGTCGCGCGCGGCGTCCAACCGGCGACCGAGCAGGTAGCGATGGGGTGGGATGCCGAACGCGTCGGTGAACGCCAGGGCGACGAGTGTGGTTGGCGATCCCACGTGCTCGGCGGCCGCGGCGAGCGTGATCGGCTCGAACAGGTGGGCGTCGAGATGGGCCCGAACGCGATCCGCGAGGCGATCGCCCGGCTCGGCAACCTGCCCGACCGCGGGCTCACCGAGCGCCGCCCGGATCCGCTCGGCGACGAGCTCGAGCCGGGTCTCGGCCTCGAGGGCATCGTCGTGGCATCCGAGCCGGTCGTGAAGCTGCGAGATCTCGCGACGAAGACCGGAGACGCGGATCTCCGACCGATCGACCGCAGGCCCGACCAGGCGTTCGGGCAGGAGGCTGGTCTCCAGGTACAGGACCCGCTTTCGATAGCCGTCCGGAACGCCCGGCCGGCCGTCGTGGACGACGTGCGGCGGCAGCAGTCCGACCATCGCGACATGGGCGCCGCGTGGACGACGAGCCAGGTCGTAGCGGATGGCGCCGTCGTCGACGATGAACAGCGTCCACGTGTCGTGGGTGTGGGGCGGGTAGGCGTGATCGGTGAAGCGCGCGTGCAGGACCTCGCGGATCCCGGGTACCGGCGGCTTCCAGGCCCGGATCGCCGCCCCACCCGGTCCTTTGTCCATCGGAGGATCGTACAAGACCCGGCAGGGCCGGCCGTCTACGGTCGCGGGATGGAACACCTTCTCGCCCTGGTCGGGTTCGCGGTCGTGAGTTCGGTCACGCCCGGCCCGAACAACGTCCTTCTGTGGGGTTCCGGCGCGTCCTTCGGGTTCCGACGGTCGCTGCGGCACGTCGTCGGGACGGCGCTCGGGATCGGCGGGATGGCGCTGGCCGTGGCCGCCGGGCTCGGGGCGTTGCTCACGACCGTCCCCGAGATCACGTTCGGCATGAAGCTCGCTGGATCGGCCTATCTGCTCCATCTCGCCTACCAGATTGCCGGTGCGAGCGCCATCCAGCGTGAAACGGTCGCGCGGCCGCTCGGCGTGGCCCAGGCCGCGGTCTTCCAGGTGATCAATCCCAAGGCCTGGATCTTCGCCGTCGGGGCGATCACCACCTTCCGCCCGGCGGGCGTCTCGATGGCGGCCGGGAGCATGCTGGTCGCGGCCACGATGATGGTCGTCGTCGTCCCGACGGCCGCAGTCTGGGCCGGCGGCGGCCGCTTGCTCAGCCCGCTGATGACGAACCCCCGCGCCCATCGGATCGCCAGCCTCATCC
>JACQEF010000162.1 GCA_016200745.1 Chloroflexota bacterium
AACTGGCTCTCGAACTCTCGGACGCGCGGGGTGGGGACGTCGTCCACCTTGCCGGTCGTGGCGACGTACAGGATCGCCACCTGCTTCTCCACGCCGAGCGGCTGGTACTGCGGCTGCTTGACGATCTCCGACAGCTTCTCGCCGCGGGTCAGCTGGTCGCGGGTCGCCTTGTCGAGGTCCGAGGCGAACTGGGCGAACGCCGCCAGTGCGCGGTACTGGGCGAGGTCCAGCTTGAGCGGCCCGGCGACCTTCTTCATCGCCTTGGTCTGGGCGGCCGAGCCGACGCGCGAGACCGAGATGCCGATGTTGAGCGCAGGCCGCTGGCCGGCGTTGAACAGGTCGGTTTCCAGGAAGATCTGGCCGTCCGTGATCGAGATGATGTTGGTCGGGATGTAGGCGGACACGTCGCCGGCCTGCGTCTCGACGATTGGCAGCGCGGTCAGGGAGCCACCGCCCTCGGCATCGCTCATCCGGGCGGCTCGCTCCAGCAGCCGGCTGTGGAGGTAGAAGACGTCGCCCGGATAGGCCTCGCGGCCCGGCGGGCGGCGCAGGAGGAGCGACATCTCGCGGTACGCCCAGGCGTGCTTGCTGAGGTCGTCGTAGACCAGCAGTGCGTCCTTGATGAGGCCCTGCCCCGGGACCTCCACGCCGTTCTCCATCACCTCTTCGCCCATCGCCACGCCCGAGTACGGAGCGAGGTACTGGAGCGGCGCGGGATCCTCGGCGCCCGCGACGACCACGACGGTGTGGGCCATGGCGCCGTGCTGCTCGAGGATGGCCACGGTGTTCGCGACCGTCGAGAGCTTCTGGCCGATCGCCACGTAGATACAGACGAGGCCCTTCCCCTTCTGGTTGATGATCGTATCGAGGGCGATCGCGGTCTTGCCGGTCTGGCGGTCGCCGATGATCAGCTCGCGCTGGCCACGGCCGATCGGGATCAGCGCGTCGATGGCCTTGATGCCGGTCTGGACCGGCGTGTCCACGCCCTGACGGACGATCACGCCCGGGGCGATCCGCTCGACCGGTCGCGTGCCGGCCGAGGCGATCGGACCCTTGTCGTCGAGCGGCCGGCCCAGCGGGTCGACGACCCGGCCGAGCAGCCCGGCCCCGACCGGGACCTCGACGACCCGCCCGGTGGTCTTGACCGTGTCGCCTTCCTTGATGGCGGTCGCGTCGCCCAGGATGACCGCGCCGACGGTCTCCTCCTCCAGGTTGAGAGCCATGCCCATCAGGCCGCCCGGGAACTCCAGGAGCTCGGACGACAGCGCCCCGGCCAGCCCGTAGATCTGCGCGATCCCGTCGCCGACCTCGACGACCGTGCCGACGCTGCGGGTCTCGACACCGGCTTCGAACCCGTCGATCGCCGACTTGATGATGCTGGTGATCTCATCGGAACGAATGGCCATCGGTCTCAGATCTCCTAGAGGGCGCCCGAAACGAGCTGATTCCGCAGGCGCTCGAGGCGGCTCCGGACGCTTCCGTCGATCAGGCGGTCGCCGACCTGCACGACCAGGCCGCCCAGCAGGCTGGGGTCGACCTTGAGGTCGAGCTCGATCCGACCGCCGGTGTACTGCTCCATCCGCTCCGTGATCGCCCGGATCTCGTCCGGGCCGAGCGGCGACGCGCTGGTGGCGGTGGCCAGGGTGATCCCCTGGCGAAGGTTGTCGAGCTGGCGGAACTCGTCCGCCAGGTGCGGGAGCTGCTCGATGCGACCACGGCGCAGCAGCAGGTCGATCAGGTTGAGAACCGGCGGCGAGACGACCCTCGCGAAGGTTGCCCTGGCGGTCGCCGTGCGCTCCTCGAGCGGGGTCGACGGATTGGCCAGGGCACGGCCCACCTTGGGCTCCGCGACGATCGCCGCGGCTGTCTCCAGCTCGGAACGCCATTGCTCCACGGCCTTGTCGCGCGTGGCGACCTGGAACGCAGCCTCGGCGTAGCGGCGGATGGCGGTCTCGCGTCGGGCCATCAGTCGGTCGATCCCAGGGTGGCCGAACCGGCCAGGAACTCCTCGACCAGGCGGCGCTGACGCTCGTCGGACATCGTCTCGCCGACGACCCGGCCGGCCGCCAGCAGCGCGAGATCCGCGACCTCGGATCGGACGTCGGCGATCGCGCGGGCCTTCTCGGCCTCGATCTCGGCGGCGGCGCGAACGCGCATCCGCTCGAGCTCGTCCCTGGTCGCGGCGATGTCGGCGTCGCGGGTCTCCTGGGCCACCTTCTGGGCGCGAGCCAGGATGTCGTTTGCCTCGCGACGAGCCTCGGTCAGGGTGTTCACCCGCTCCGTCTCGGCGTTCTCACGATCCCTGCGCGACTGCTCGGCGTCCTTCAGGCCCTGCTCGATCCGCTCCTTGCGGTCGGCCAGCATCTTCGACACCGGCTTGAACGCGAAGGTCCAGATCAGGACCAGGAACACGACGAAGTTGGCCGCGGCGATGATCACCTGGAACAGGTTGATCTGGAACAGGGCGCTGTCCTCCGCGGTCAGGCGGACGACCTCGCGCCCGACGCCGGTGGCGACAGCCAGTAGCTCCACGATGGCTTCTCCGTGCCGGCCCGGCTACTTGATGAAGATCGCGAGCAGGCCGACAACGATCGCCAGGACGCCGAGCCCTTCGGCGAAGGCCGCGAGGATGATCGCGATGCCGCGGATCTGGCCGGCGGCGTCGGGGTTGCGTCCGATGGCCGTGGCGGACAGGCCCGCGAGGATGCCGATGCCGATGCCGGGGCCGAACACCCCGAGAGCGGCGAGTCCGGCGCCGATGTTCTCCATTCGAGACTTCCTCCTACTCCCGTGCCTGCGGCCCGGGTTCACTGGGACCGTGGTTGGTGCGCCGGTTTCCGGCGCGGTCAGTTGGCGGGCTGGAGCCCGTGCGGCGGGGTTGCCCCGGCGGCCTCCAGCACCTCCTCGGCGACGTGACCCTCGTCCTCGTGATGGCTTTCGATGGCCAGCACGATGAACATCAGGGTCAGGACACTGAAGATGAGCGCCTGGATGGCATTGAGCATGACCTCCAGGAGGATCAGCGCGACCGGGACGAACGCGATGGTGAGGCCGGTCATCACCCCGAGGGCGACCTCGCCGCCGTAGATGTTGCCGAACAACCGCATCGACAGCGTCACCGGCTTGACGAACTCGAGCATCAACTCGATGAGCCCGACGAACATCGCGATGATGCCCGCACCGATGCCGTTGCGGAACTCGTAGATCGGGAAGAACTTGCCAAGGTAGCCGCGGACGCCCAGCCGCCGGAACCCCTCGCCCTGGAAGATGGAGAAGCTGACCAGCGCCATCCCGATCGTGATGTTCACGTCGCTCGACGGGGCCCGCAGGAACTCGACCTTGCCGACCGGCGGGACCAGGCCGATCCAGTTGTCGAACACGATCAGCAGGAAGGCACCAACGAAGATCGGGATGTACGGTCTCGCTTTGGGGCCGGCCAGGCCCATCCCGAAGTCGCTCAGGAACTCGTAGAACCATTCGAACAGGTTCTGGGCGCGGCCCGGGATCAGCTTGCCGCCGCGGGTCATCAGGAAGGCGCCGACCACGACCAGGATCATCACGATCCACATCGTCAGCAACGTCGAGCTGATGCTGGGGTGGAACGTCACGAGCGCGGAGGCACCCGGCGCGGAATCTGGTGCGAAGTCGATGACGGTGGCCGGCGCCGGGAACTCCAGGCTGCTCTCGATGAAGCAGGCCGGGAACGCGCATGGCTCACCCGGGGCGTCCTTGGGCGACGGCGGGAAGAGGTTGAAGGCGGCGAAGTCGAGGGCGATGATCGCCCCCACGAGGAGCAACCAGCGCGAGAATCCCCGACCAGCCTTCGGAGCGGGCGCAGGGCCCACGCCGGAGTCCGATTCGCTGCCCGGTGCGACCACGTCGATCGCGGGCTTCTCGCTCGACACGCTCCCTCCACACACAGGAGCGCGGCGTTGCTGCCGCGCTCGGAACCGTCAGTTGTGCCTTGTGAGGTTCGTCATTCGATCGTCTTGAGGAATTGGCTGACCAATCGGTAGATCATCACCGTCCCGGCTCCGGCGCCGACGAGGAAGCCGACGATGACGAAGATCGGAAGGGTACCGAATTGTCCGTCGGCCCAGTAGCCGACCAGCACGCCGAGCAGGGTCGTGACCAGGAGTGAGATGCCGATCTCCGAGAACAGGACGGCGTACGCCCAACCTCGGCCCGGCTCGATCATGGCTGACCTGACAAGGCAGCGGGAGTATAGCAGGTGCCTTCCGGAGAACGCCCACGAGGGTTGCGGACCGGTTCCATTGGTCCGCCCTCAAGGGGTCGGGATGGGCGTCGGGTCCGGAGTGGGTTCGGGAGTCGGCGTTGGCGTTGGCTCGGGCGTGGGCGTCGGCGTGGGCTCCGGGGT
>JACQEF010000163.1 GCA_016200745.1 Chloroflexota bacterium
GCCGAGCCCGGCCTCGAGCTCTGACCCCATGGACGGGCGAAGCCTCCGGAACTTCTGCATCATCGCCCACATCGACCACGGCAAGTCCACCCTCGCGGACCGCCTCCTCGAGACGACCCACACGATCGATCCCCGGCAGATGACGAGCCAGGTCCTCGACTCGATGGACCTCGAGCGCGAGAAGGGGATCACCATCAAGGCGCGCGCGGTCCGCCTCGTGTACACCGCCCGCGACGGCCTGACCTACGGCCTCAACCTGATCGACACGCCGGGCCACGTCGACTTCGCCTACGAGGTCAGCCACAGCCTCCACGCCTGCGAGGGCGCGATCCTCGTAGTCGACGCCACCCAGGGGATCGAGGCCCAGACGCTGGCCAACGTCCACCTCGCGCTGCGCGAGGGCCTCACGCTGATCCCGGTCCTCAACAAGATCGACCTGCCATCGGCCGACCCGGAGACGATCATGGACGACCTCGAGAGCGTCCTGGCCATCCCGCGCGAGGAGGTCCTCCTCGCCTCGGCCAAGGACGGCACCGGCGTGCCCGAGATCCTCGAGGCGATCGTGGCCCGCATCCCTCCCCCCAAGGGCGACCCGTCCAGGCCGCTCAAGGGCCTGATCTTCGACAGCCACTACGACGCCTACAAGGGGGTCGTTGTCTACGTCCGGCTGGCGCAGGGGACACTGCGCCACGGTGAGCCGATCCGGCTGATGGCCAGCGGCGCCGAGGCCGACCCGCTCGAGCTCGGCGTCTTCCGGCCGCAGCTGGTGCCGGTCAGGCAGCTCGTGGCCGGCGAGGTCGGCTACGTCGCGACCGGCCTCAAGAGCGTGCGCGACGCCCAGGTTGGCGACACGGTCACCACCATCGCCCATCCAGCCAGTGAGCCGTTGCCCGGCTACCAGGAGGCCAAGAGCCTGGTATTTGCCGGCATCTACCCGGTCAGCGGCGAGGACTACCCGCTCCTCCGCGAGGCGCGGCGCCGTCGGTCGAATACCACGTCATCCTGACCCTCGGTCGCGGCAGCGTCGCGGTCGACAACCCGGCGCTGCTGCCCAGCCCGATCGACATCGAGACGATCGAGGAGCCGTGGGTCGAGCTCGGCGTGGTCACGCCGAGCCAGTACATCGGGCCGCTGATGGAGCTCTCGACCAACCGCCGTGGCGAGTTCCGGACGATGGAGTACCTCGACCCGATGCGGGTCCTGCTCCACTTCGAAATGCCGCTCGCGGAGCTGATCGTCGACTACTTCGACCAGCTCAAGAGCCGCAGCCAGGGCTACGCCTCGATGGACTACGAGGAGCTCGGCTACCGGCCGGCCAACCTGGCCAAGGTTGACATCCTGGTCAATGGCGAGCCGGTCGATGCGCTGTCGCTGATCGTCCACCGCGACCGCGCCCAGTCGACCGGTCGCCTCCTGGCCGAGCGGCTCAAGCAGTTGATCCCGCGCCAGATGTTCGAGATCCCGATCCAGGCCGCGATCGGCTCGAACGTGATCGCCCGCGAAACCGTCCGGGCGATGCGCAAGAACGTGCTGGCCAAGTGCTACGGTGGCGACATCACGCGCAAGCGCAAGCTCCTCGAGAAGCAGAAAGAGGGCAAGCAGCGCATGAAGCGGGTGGGATCCGTGGAGATTCCGCAGGAGGCCTTCCTGGCGATGCTCCGAATGAACGAGAGCTGAGTCCAGCCTCGTGGATGACTTCGTCCTGGTCTCCCGGTCCCTGATCGCCGTCGGTCTCACGCTGCTGATGGCGATGCTCCGCCTCGACGCCGAACGGTTCGGGACGGCCGAGTACTACGAGGCAACCGGTTCCGGCGAGCGGCCGAAGGTCCGGCGGCGGTTGGCCTGGTACGGGATCGGGCTGTTCCTCGCGGTCGGCCTCCTCGCCATCTACCCGGAACCGCAGGCGGATCTCTTCCTCGGATTCGGGGACCGGCTCGGCGCCGTGCTCGGCGGGATCGTGTTCGGAGCCGCCGGGATCGCCATCGCGGTGGCCTTCGCCTCCTACCGCTACCGCCGGATCCGCTTCCCCGACGAACGCTCGTATCCGGGTGCGCTGCTCAACTCGACGGCGACCGCGTTCATCGACGAGGTGGCGTTTCGTGGCGCGATGTTCGGCCTGCTGATCACGAGCGGCATCGATCCGACGGCGGCCAACCTGATCCAGGCCATCGTCTACGCCCTGGCGACGCGGCTGGGGGCGCCCGGACGCGATCGATACCTGCTCGTCCTGGCCCTGGGGATGGGCGTGGTCGGCGGCTGGCTGACCGCCCTCACGGGCGGGATCGCGGCGGCCTTCCTTGGCCACGCCGTCACGCGCTTTGCGGTCTTCCTGTGCACCGGCCACACGGGCCAGACGCTGCCGCGCGGTCGCGAGGTCGAGGAGATCGAGAGCCGGCGCCGCCCACCCGAGGGCTGGCGCGTGATCGGATCGCGCGAATCGACCTCGCGCGACCGGTGAACCCGGCCGTTCCGGGCGGGGAGCCGCCGGTCGCGGCCGCGCCGGTGGCGCTGTATCTCCACGTTCCGTTCTGCATCTCGCTCTGTCCGTACTGCGACTTCGTCGTCTACGCGGGCGCCGCGGCGCGCGGACCGAGGGCGCGGGTCGGGCCGTTCCTCGACGCGCTCCACGCCGAGCTCGACCTGCGGGCGGCCGTCCTCGACGAGCGGTTCGGACGCGACCGGCCGCCGCTCGAGACGGTCTACCTGGGCGGCGGGACGCCGTCGCTCCTGCCCGCCGACGCCGTAGCGGCGCTGCTGGTCCGGGTACGCGACCGGTTCGGGCTGGCCGAGGCCGCCGAGGTCACGCTCGAGGCGAACCACGGGCCCGATGAGCGAGGCGACACGTCCGCCTGGCGCGCCGCAGGCGTCACGCGGCTGTCGCTCGGCGCGCAGTCGCTCGACGCTGGGGAGCTGCGCCGGCTGGGCCGCCGTCACCGGCCGGCAGACGTCGCGTCGGCCGTCCGGGAGGCGCGCGACGCCGGGATCGGGTCGGTCAGCCTCGACCTGCTGTACGACATCCCCGCCTCGACCGAGGCCGCCTGGGCGTCGACGCTGGACGCCGCGCTGGCACTCGCACCCGACCACCTCTCGCTCTACGCCCTCACGCTCGACGACCCCGACGCCGAGGGTCTGACTGGTCCCGGCGGCGACCACCTTCCGACCCCGACCGGGGCCCGGCGCTGGCGGGCCGGCGCCCGCCGCGAGCAGGAGGAGGACCGTGCCGCGGCCCAGTACGTCCACGCGACCGAGCGCCTGGCGGCGGCCGGCTGGCGCGGCTACGAGATCAGCAACTGGGCCAGGCCGGGACACGGCGATCGGCGCTGCTCCGCGGCTCCCGCCCGGCGGATGCGAGACCCTCGATGCCGGAACGGCGCGCTCCGAGGCGCTCATGCTCGGTCTGCGGACCGACCGCGGCCTCCCCCGGGACGCCTTCCTCGCGCCAACCGTCCGTGAGGTCTTCGACTGGGCTCGCGCCGAGCGCCTGCTCGCCAACGCCGGCGATCGGGTCGTCCTGACGACGCGTGGTCGACTCCTGTCCAACGAACTGTTCATGCGCCTGTTGGAGGCTTGACGTGCTCTCTCGCCGCGCAAGGCCCGGCCCTCGGTCGTCAGCTGATGACGTCAAGTCTCTTGTGTGAATGTCGCGAGGGGGCGGCGAGCCAGGAGCTCGTTGAGTCGCAGGACCTGGCCATACAGGATCCGATCGGCCGAGCGCCGGTCGGTCAATGAGCCGATCGACCGAAGCCGGCGGCGGAGCTCGCGGAAGGCGCGCTCGATGAGGTTGGTCGAGCGCAGCTGGCGGCGGATCGGCTCGGGCAGGGCAAACACCGCCAGGAGCTCGTCGAGGTCACCCTCGAACCGGCGCACGAGGCCCGGGTGACGGGTTCGCCAGCGCCGTGCCCAGCGCCAGGCGGCGCCGACCGCGGCCCGTCGGGTGTGGGCTCGGTAGATCGCCCGCAGGCCGGCCAGGCAGGGTCGCCGCTCGGCCAGCGGGATGGCCTCCAGCAGGTTCCGGATGCGGTGCGTCCAGCAGCGCTGCAGGTCGGCTTCCGGAAAGACCTCGGCGACCGCCGCGGCGATCCCATCGGCGCCGTCGGCGGTGACCAGCGCGACGGCGTCGGGGTCGAGACCACGGACCACCAGCGAGGTCAGGAAGCGGGTCCACTCGGCGCTCGACTCGGACGCCGCCTGGCGATAGTCGAGCAGCTGGCGCCGGCCATCGGGCGCGATCCCATAGGCGGCCAGGATCACCCGCCGCGCGGCATGACCCGAGGAGCGGACCGAGACCCACAGGCCGTCGACCAGCAGGTAGCGGGCGTCGAACGTGACCGGCCGGCGGTGGAAGGCCGCCACCTGGGCATCGAGCTCGCGGGCGAGCCGGCTGACCGACGCGGCCGACAGGGTCACCCCGGTGAGCGTCTCGGCGAGGGCCGCCGTCTCGCGTGTCGACAGACCGCGCAGGAAGGCCTGGCGCAGGACTCGATCGACGCAGCGCGTCCGGCGCGCGGCGCGCTCCAGGAACGACGGCCGGTAGGGGGTCAGCCGACGGCGCGGGACGCGCAGGTCGGTGATCGCCCCGAGCTCGGTCACCAGGCCGCGCTGGTAGCTGCCGTTGCGCAGGTCGGTCCGCCACGGCGTGCGCTGGTAGCGGGCGGCCACCAACTCGGCTGCCAACTCGTCCTCCATGGTCGTCTCGAGGATCGTCCGGACCGCCTCGAGCAGCTCCGGTCGGAGGTCACCCCACAGGTCGTCCTCGTCGCGGACGGCGGCCCAGCGTTGCGCCTCGGTTCGCTCGGTCAGGGCGGCGGGTACAGTTGCCATCGGGCGTACTCCTTTGGTGCTGGAACACCTGAAGTTGTACGCCCCCTCGATTCCGAATCCCCACAAGACACGTTACGTCACTACTCCCGTCCGGCTCGCATGTCGCGTGCACGGATCACAACAAGAGGAGGCGGCTCCGAATGATGACGAAGACGTTCCTCCTCAACCGATGCGTTGCGCTTACCGGCGCCGACGGCATCGGGAGATCTGTGCCCATCTCGAGCTAGACCGCAGGCGGCAGGACCGCCTTCCGGACGAACCAAGAGCCGTGGGCCAGATGGGCCCCCGGCTTTTTTGCTGCCCATGCCTGCCCCACCGGCAGGCCCGGACACCAGGAGCCGCGAGGCCCCCCGACGTGACAGGCGTCGGGTCGGAGCCCGCGGCTCGTTTCGTTTCGGACGTCAACCCTCCGCAGCAACCTGGAGCACCAACCGTGACCGCCATCGTCCTCCCGGAACTGAAGAACGGATCGGGTGGCTTGCCGAGCCAGCCGACCCAGCCGGTCGCCAGCCACCGGCGTGACATCGCCGTGCCGGCCCTCCTCATCGAGGACGCCAGCAAGCGGTTCATCGTCGGGCGGAAGCGCAAGCCGGTCGTCGCGATCTCGCACGTGTCGATGCGCCTCGAGCGCGGCGACATCCACGGGATCCTGGGCGCCAACGGCTCGGGCAAGTCGACGCTCATCCGGCTGATCTCCGGCCTCCTGACCCTCGACGAGGGCCGGGTGGAGGTCTTCGGGCACGACATCGTGCGCGACGAGATGGCCGTCAAGCGGCTGATCAACCGGGTCAGCGTGGACGCCGCGTTCTTCAAGAAGCTGAGCCCGATGGAGAACCTCCTCTTCGCCGCCCGCCTCTACGGAATGGATGGCACGAGGGCGAAGCGCGAGGCGCTCCAGATCCTGGCCCGGCTCGGCATCGGCGCCAACCGGACCACCCGTCCGATCGAGCAGATGAGCCGGGGCATGCAGCAGAAGGTCGCCATCGCGCGAGCCCTGCTCACCAGCCCGACGCTCCTGCTCCTCGACGAACCGACCACCGGCCTGGACCCGCGCTCCAAGCTCGACGTCCAGACCTTCATCGAGGAGCTTCGCGAGACCCACGACGCCACGATCGTCCTGACGACCCATGACCTGGCCGAGGCGGAACGCCTGTGCGGCCGGATCACGATCCTCAACGACGGCCGCGTCGTCGCCGAGGACACGCCCGACGGGCTGATCGCCCTGGTGGCAAGCCGGCTCGGCCGGCCGGCGACCCTCGAAGACGTGTTCATGACCTTCACCGGACGCTCACTCGACGACGACGTCGAGGAGGACGAGTCCGAATCTGACGACTGAAAGGAGGTGAGAACGATGAACGTCAACCAGATGGCCTATGAGCTGGCGCGCGAGCGCCAGGAGCGACTGATCGCGGAGCTGGCGCGCGAACGCCTGCTCGACGACGGCCGCTCATCCATCCGCCGGTCGATCGGCCGTCGCATCATCGCGATGGGCGAGCGGATCGCGGCGGAGTCGAACCTGGAGCTGGCCCGGTCCCGCTAGGGGCCGGACCGGCTCCCCAATTCGGAGACCACTCCCGTGACCATCGTCGCCCATGAGCTGAAGGCTTCGTACGCCTTCATCGAGCGCAACTTCTTCCTCACCCGCCGCTACTGGGGCTGGGAAATCGCGTTCCTGGTCTATTCCGTCGCGGGCGCGCTGTCGATCTCGCTCATCGGTGCCGACCAGGGCAGCCCGACGCTGCTGCTGACCCTGATGGTCGGAGCGATCTTCTGGAACTACCTGTCGGTCGTGTTCAGCTGGATCGCCGAGACCATCTCGGTCGAACGCTGGGAAGGCACCCTCGAGTACACGATGATGGCGCCGATCCGGCGCTGGTCGCAGCTGCTCGGGTCGGTCCTGTACGCGATGGTGTATGGCCTGGTGCACACCACGGTCATCCTCATCGTGCTGATCCTGTTCTTCCCGCAGCTCGACCTGGCCGGCGCGAACCCGGTGACGGTGCTCGCGTTCATGCTCCTGGGCTCGTTCAGCTTCGTCGGGATCGGGATGATCGCGGCGATCCTGCCGTTGCTGTACGTCGAGCGCGGCGCCCAGATGACGTTCGTCCTCCAGTCGTGCCTGCTGCTGGTCAGCGGCGTGTACTACTCGGTCGAGATCCTGCCGCCGTGGATGCAGGTGCTGTCCCACCTGTCGCCGGCGACCTACGTGCTGCACGGCGTCCGCGCCGGGTTGCTCAAGGGCACCTCGGTCGTGGACCTGTTCGGCGACGTCTGGCCGCTGCTGGTGATGGGCGTCGTGTTCATCCCGTTCGGGCTGTGGGCGTTCGGCCGGGCCGAGCGCTACGCCAAGCGCACCGGCAAGCTCAAGCGGGTCGGCTGACATGAGCGACTCGCCTGCAGCCATGCCCCGAACCGTACCGGCCGGGCTCCGGTTGCGCCCCTTCGCGGGCGAGCCGGACCTGGCCGAGATCGTCCGAATCGAGAACGCGGAGGCCGAGGCCGATCACGTGCCTGAACGTGTGGACATCGAGACGCTGGCGGTCCGGTACGCCCATCCGAGCCCTCACTTCGACCCCGTTCGCGACGTCACGATCGCCGAGGTCGACGGGCGGCCGGTGGCCGTGGCGTCGCGAGAATGGGTCGAGACGACGGACGGTCTCCGCGAGTACCGCATCGATGGCGCGGTCGACCCTTCGTGGCGCCGACGCGGCATCGGCTCGGCCCTGCTGGCCGAGAGCGAGCGACGCAGTCGTGCGCTCGCCCGCCGCGATGGGCCGGGCGTCGCTTGCGTGTTCGGATCATTCAGCGGCGACAGCCAGCCGGGCGACGTTGCCCTGCTGACTGCCGCCGGGTTCGCCCCGGCGCGGTTCTTCTTCGACATGACAAGGCCGAGCCTGGAGGACACCCCGGACCAACCGTTGCCCAGTGGACTCGAGATCCGGCCGATCACGATCGACCTGGCACCCGCGGTCTGGCACGCCCAGGCAGAGGCATTCCTGGACCACTGGGGCGGGGTCGACGAATCGGACGAGCGACTCCGTCGCCAGCTTGCCCAGCCGTCGACGGACCTGTCGCTCTGGATCGTGGCCTTCGATGGCGACGAGCTGGCGGGCGGCGTGCTCAACAAGATCGACGCCGCCGAGAACGAGGCGATGGGCCTGGAACGGGGCTGGCTCGGAAGCGTCTTCACCCGCCGGCCGTGGCGACGGCGCGGGCTCGCCGGGGCGCTGATCGTTGAATCGCTGCGACGCCTCCGGCAGCGCGGCCTCACCTCCGCCGGTCTCGGCGTCGACGCCGACAACCCGAGCGGTGCGCTGCAGCTCTACGAACGCCTCGGCTTCGAGGTCACCTACCGCTCGACCGCGTGGCGTAAGCACCTCGACCCGGAGGACCAGCGGTGATCCAGGAGCCGACAGCGGAGGCGATGGCCGGCGGTCGCGGTCGTGCCATCGGCGCCCTCGGCTGGGACGTCGGCTGGGCCGAAGCCTTCTCGCGGCACGCGGCGCGGGGCCGGCGCCCGGCCCGGGTGGTCGCCGTCCATCGCGAGACGTCGATCGTCCGCGATGGAACCGGCGATCGGCCGGCCACGGTCTCGGGCTCGTTCCGGTTCGAGGCGCTGGCGACGTCGGACTATCCGACCGTCGGCGACTGGGTAGCCCTCGATGGCGACGGCGTGATCACGGCTGTTCTCCCCCGTCGCAGCGTCTTCAAGCGGATGGCCGCGGACGGGACACGGAATGGAGGCGGCCTCGACGACGAGCAGATCATGGCCTCGAACGTCGACGTCGCCCTGCTCGTGGCCGGGCTGGACAACGACTTCAACTTGCGCCGCATCGAACGCTACCTGGCGGTCGCCTGGTCGAGCGCGATCACGCCGGTC
>JACQEF010000195.1 GCA_016200745.1 Chloroflexota bacterium
CAGGTGACCGACGTCGACGAGGAGCTGCTGCTGATCTCCGCCGGCGGCCAGGTCGTCCGGACCGACGTCCGGACCATCAACCGCCAGCATGCCCAGGCTCGCGGCGTCATCACCATGCGCCTCAACGAGGGCGACCGGGTCGTCGGCATCGCGGCATTCCGGGCGGGGCTTGCGGAGCAGGACGGCATGGGCGACGATGGCGGCCCCGAAACGGCCGGGCCCGACCCGACCGGCACGGGAAGCGGCGGGTGATGCCGACGTGACGGGCCTGTCGGCCCTGGGCGGACGGGAGGCGACGCGCTTGTACGCAGATCAGTTCGAGATCTACCACGGCAACTCGAACCCGGACCTCGCGCGCAAGATCTGCCGCTACCTCGGGACCGAGCCGGGACGCGCGGAGGTGTTCCAGTTCGCCAACGAGAACATCTTCGTCAAGATCCTGGAGAACGTCCGCGAGAAGGACGTCTTCCTCGTCCAACCCACCAACCACCCGGTCAACCAGTCGATCATGGAACTGCTGATCATGATCGACGCCTTCAAGCGGGCGAGCGCCGGGCGGATCACGGCGGTCATCCCGTTCTACGCCTACGGGCGATCCGACAAGAAGGACCAGCCGCGAGTCCCGATCACGGCCCGGCTGATCGCGGACATGATCACGGTCGCCGGCGCCGACCGGGTCCTGACCATGGACCTCCACCAGGGCCAGATCCAGGGCTTCTTCAACATCCCCGTCGACGAGCTGACCGCGGTCCACATGCTGTCGAACTACTACCGGCACAAGCACATCGAGGATGCGGTCGTGGTGACCGACCTCGGCTTCGCCAAGCGGGCCCGAACGTTCGCCGAGCTGCTCGACGCTCCCCTCGCGATCATCGAGAAGCGCCGGGTCGGCAACCTCGACCGGGCCGAGCTGATGAACGTGATCGGCGACGTGAAGGGCAAGCGCGCGATCATCGTCGATGACGAGATCGACACCGCCGGCACGCTGGTCGAGATCGTCCGCGCGCTCGAACGCGAGGGCGTCACCGAGATCTACGCGTGCGCCACCCACGGCGTGCTGAGCGACCCGGCCGTCGACCGGATCCGGGACTCCAGCCTGCGCGAGATCGTCCTGACCGACTCCGTCCCTCTGCCCGAGCGCAAACGCCTTCCGAAGATCACCACGCTGTCCGTCGCGCCGCTGATCGGCGAGGCGATCAAGCGGATCCACCGTGGCGAATCTGTCGGCGCGCTCTTCTCGAGCGAGGTCTCGCTGACCCAGGAGATGCTGCTCTGGGAGGACGGCTCCGAAGGCAGGCTCGACACGCGAGAGGACGGTGGCTCCGACGACCCGGAGCCTCCCATAGCCGCCATGGCCGCAACGGCATCCGCACAGGTACGAGACTGATGACGCTCCAACTCCACCGCCCCGACGGCGAGGGCGGACTCGAACCGCGACCCGTCTCCGACCAGAACTGGCGCAACCAGCTGCGTTCGCCGCGCTGGGGGCGAAGCCTGCCCGGATCGCGCCTGCCGGGCCTCCGCAACACGGAGATGAACCCCACCTCCCGGCTCCGCTCGGTCCTGTTCTGGGCGGGTCTAGGGCTCCTGACCTTCGTCCTTCTCGTCGCCGGTTACGGGACGGGGTTCTGGGGCTAGCCCGGCGGCCGTACTCGGGGCCGAGCGCAACTCCACCTATACTTCACCGGCCATGCGATTCCTGAACCGGTTCGTCGACTCCAACGATCGGGAGATTCGGCGCCTCCAACCGCTCGTCGACGCGACGAACGCGCTCGAAGCCGAATACCAGGCGATGTCGGACGACGAGATCCGAGCGGCCTTCGCCGAGCTGCGCACGGAGGCCCACGAGGCGGCGGCGCCCGACGAGCCCTCCGAGGACGAACTCCATCACCCCGACCTCGAGCGTCGTCGGGAATTGGCCAAGGAACGACGGAAGCGGGAGAACGCGAGGCTCCAGAAGGCCCTCGACGAGATCCTCCCCGACGTCTTCGCGATGACCCGCGAGGCGATGCAGCGCACGATCGGGATGCGCCACTTCGACGTCCAGCTGATGGGCGGCATCGTCCTCCACCAGGGCAAGATCGCCGAGATGCGGACCGGCGAGGGCAAGACCCTCGTCGCGCCGCTGGCGGCCATCCTCAACGCGATGGCCGGTCGCGGCGTCCACATCGTCACGGTCAACGACTACCTCGCTCGCCGGGATCCGCAGTGGATGGGGCCGATCTTCCACTTCCTCGGCGTGAGCGTCGGGATGATCACCCACGACTCGTCGTACATCTTCGAGCCGGGCTACCCGACCAGCGACGAGCGGCTCGTCAACCTGCGCCCGGTCAACCGCGCGGAGGCGTATGCCGCGGACGTCACCTACGGCACCAACAACGAGTTCGGCTTCGACTACCTGCGCGACAACATGGTCCTCGAGCTCGACCAGCGGGTCCAGCGAGGGCGAAGCTTCGCGATCGTCGACGAGGTCGACAACATCCTCATCGACGAGGCCCGGACGCCGCTCATCATCAGCGGCCAGGCCGAGGAATCGGCGGACCTCTACTTCACGTTCGCCCGGCTGGTGCCGAGGCTGAAGGAACGGCCGGAGGGCGAGGAGGACGGCGGCGACTACGTCATCGACCTCAAGGACAAGGCCGTCTCCTCGACCGAGGAGGGCATCTCCAAGATGGAGAGCTGGCTCGGCGTCGAGAACATGTACGACGCCGACCCGCGCCTGGCCCGCCACTTCGAGCAGGCGCTCCGGGCGCACGCCCTGTTCAAGCGCGACCGTGACTACATCGTCAAGGACGGCGAGATCATCATCGTCGACGAGTTCACCGGCCGCCAGATGCCGGGCCGGCGCTGGAGCGAGGGACTCCACCAGGCGATCGAGGCGAAGGAGGGGCTGCGAGTCCAGCGCGAGAGCGTGACGCTGGCCACGATCACCTTCCAGAACTACTTCCGGCTGTACGACAAGTTGTCGGGCATGACCGGCACGGCCATGACCGAGGCCGAGGAGCTCCACAAGATCTACCAGCTCGAAGTGGTCGCGATCCCGACCCACCGCGAGATGATCCGCGACGACTTCCCGGATTTCGTGTTCCGCGACGAGCCGGCCAAGTTCAACGCTCTGATCGACGAGATCGTCGAGATGCAGGAGGTGGGGCGGCCGGTTCTCGTCGGCACCATCTCCGTCGAGAAGTCCGAGATGCTGTCGGAGATGCTCAAGCGACGGGGCATCAAGCACGAGACGCTCAACGCCAAGTTCCACGAGAAGGAGTCGGGCGTGGTCGCCCAGGCCGGGCGGACCGGGGCCGTGACGATCGCCACCAACATGGCCGGCCGCGGCACCGACATCCTGCTCGGCGGCAACCCCGCCGGGCTCGCCTCGGAGCTCCTCCACAAGCGCGGCCTCAACCCGGCCGAGGTGGACAAGGCGACCTACGACGCCGCGCTCGCCGAGGCCAAGGTCGTCACCAACGAGGACCACGAGCGCGTGGTCGGCGTCGGGGGCCTCCACATCATCGGCACGGAGCGGCACGACTCGCGGCGGATCGACAACCAGCTGCGCGGGCGCGCCGGGCGGCAGGGCGACCCGGGCTCGTCACGGTTCTACCTCTCGCTCGACGACGACCTGATGAAGCGGTTCGCGAGCGACCGCGTCGCCGGGCTCATGGAGCGTCTCGGTCTCGACGAGGACGTCGCGATCGAATCGAAGCTCGTGTCGCGCACGATCGAGTCGGCCCAGAGCCGCGTCGAGGGCTTCAACTTCGACATCCGCAAGCGCGTCGTCGAATTCGACGACGTGATCAACAAGCAGCGCGAGACGATCTACGCCGAGCGCGACAAGGTACTCAACAACGAGGACCTGACCGAGACCATCCAGGCGTTCCTCGACGACGAGGTGGAGACGCTCGCCGCGACCGACCTGGTCGGCGACGATCCCGGCGAGTGGAACCTGGACGCCCTGAGCCACGCCCTCGAGGTCATGGGCCTGACGGGGCCGGGCACGTCCGCGGACGAGCTCTGGGACCTGGGCAGCCGTGAAGCGATCGTCGTGCACCTCCGCGATTTGGCCGATGCGCGCCTCGAGGCCCGCGCAGCCGAGGTCGGCGAGACGGACTGGGCGATGGTCGAGCGACTCGTCCTGATCCGGACGATCGATTCGCTGTGGGTGGAGCACCTGACCGAGCTCGACGACATGCGCCGCGGGATCGGCCTGCGCGGGTATGCCCAGCAGGACCCGCTGAACGAGTTCCGCCGCGAGGCGTTCGACCTGTACGAGGAATTGCGCGGGCTGATCCGGCACGGCGTGGCATCGACGATCTTCCGGGTCACGATCACGCGCCAGCCACCGCCCGCGGCGAGCGGCGGCGATCCGGCCGTGGCGGCGGCGCTGGCGCAGGGCGCGGCGGCGATTGCCGCCGGATCGAAGCCCGCCCCGGCAGCGGCTCCGGCCGGCGCTACCCCCGCTACCGGAACCGCGGCGACACCGCGGGTCGCGGCCGGGGCGGCCACGGGCGGATCCGCGATCCTGCGGGGCGGGCCGACCGGCGCGCCGGCGGTGAGGGCCGTCCGCGAGTCGCTCGGCGACACGCCCGTGACGGGGCAGGGCGGCAACGGCAAGGGGCCATCGAGCGGGCTGCGGCCCGGCTACACCCCGAGCGGCGCGAGGATCGGCCGGAACGACCCGTGCTGGTGCGGCTCCGGAGCCAAGTACAAGAAGTGTCACGGCCGCTGATCGAGCGGACCCGCATCCGGCCCACGCCCGAGCACCCGCGCTGAGCGCCCGGCGCCGCCGATGATTCGCGATCTGCTCAGGCTCGCCGGCACCGCCTGCCTCGGCCTCGCGCTGGCTGCCGGGTATACGACCTACCGCGTCTGGGTCCAGGGCCAGCGGGACGAGGAACGACCCGCCGACGCCATCGTGGTGATGGGCGCCGCCCAGTACGACGGCCGACCCTCGCCCGTGTTCGCCGCGCGTCTCGACCACGGCGTGGCGCTCTTCCTGGCTGGCGACGCCCCGCGCCTGGTGCTGACCGGCGGCAAGGCCGCCGGAGACCGGACGACTGAGGCCGCCGTGGGCCGCGCCTTCGCCATCGAGCACGGCGTCCCGCCCGAAGCGATCATCGTGGAGGACCAGAGCCGCACCACGCTCGAGTCGGTCCGGGCGGTCGCGGCGCTCCTCGAGGCGGATGGCGCGTCGAGCGCGCTGTTCGTGTCCGACCGGCCGCACATGCTGCGGGTGCTGCGAATGGCGGCCGACGCCGGGATCACCGCCTGGGGGTCACCCACGCCTACGAGCCCGATCGAGAACGACCTCGGCGGCCGGGTGGAGGCGACCGTCCACGAGCTCGGGGCACTGGCCTACTACTTCCTCGTCGGCGGCGAGACCTGACGCGATTCGCAGCCCGGAATCCTCGACCGGATTCGGCGTGGCGAACTGGATTTCCCTATTGGCGATAGGGGTTTGGCCCCGTATACTGGGCCAAAACCCGCCGTTCCGGGCCGCTCGAGCCCCCGGCACCGTCTCGTCCCAGCTCCGTTCAACCCGCGCGCCCGCAGCAGAGAGAGGCGAGTCCGTGAAGCAGGCCGAGGAAGCAGCGTTCGTCGATCTCATCGCCTGCGAGCGAGACTGCCGAACATGCAGCTATGCGGCCGCTCTCGACTGTGACGGCAACTGCGGTGTCTGCCCTCACAACGGCTATTGCCCGTGCGTGAACCCCGTCGTCGCCCGAAGCAAGACGGCCCTGCGGCTCATCGAGCTGCGTCCGATCCTGCTCCAGGATCTGCAGGTTCGGAGCTAGGTGGAACCGTCCGCCGTCCGCGACCTGGCTGAACGGATCCGGTCGACCTCGGGGCATCTTTGACCTCGAGGCCAAGACCGCTCGCGTCACCGAGATCGAGGCGCTGACCCAGGAACCCGGCTTCTGGGACGACGGCCGCGCCGCGCAGAAGGTCCTGCGCGAGGCCGACGGCCTCCGCGGTGAGCTGAGCACCTGGAACGAGCTAGGGACCCGGGCGGACGACCTGCTGGCCGCCCTCGAACTGCTCGCGGAGGCGCCCGACGCCGAGCTCGAGGCCGAGCTGGATCGCGACGCCGGCGCACTCGAGGCCGACTATCTGCGGGAGCGGACGGCGCTCCTGTTCTCGGGGCCGTACGACGATCGTCCCGCGCTCCTGTCGATCAGTGCGGGGGCCGGCGGCACCGAGGCGACCGACTGGACCGAGATGCTCCTGCGGATGTACCTGCGCTGGGCGGAGCGCCATCGGTTCCCCACCGAGATCCTCGACCAGCAGGAAGGCGAGCAGGCCGGACTCAAGAGCGTCACCGTTGCGGTCAACGGCCGGCGTGCCTATGGCTGGCTGCGCGCCGAGCGCGGCGTGCACCGGCTGGTGCGGATCAGCCCGTTCGACTCCCAGAACCGGCGGCAGACCACCTTCGCGCTGGTCGAGGTGCTCCCGGAGGCCGACGAGGACGTGGAGATCGAGCTCGACTGGGACCAGATCCGGGTCGATACGTTCCGCTCTCAGGGTGCCGGCGGCCAGCACGTCAACAAGACCGACTCGGCGGTGCGGCTGACCCACCTCCCGACAGGGATCGTGGCCCAGAGCCAGAACGAACGCTCCCAGACGCAGAACAAGGAGATGGCGATCAAGGTCCTCAAGGCTCGCCTGCTGGAGCGCCAACTCGAAGAGAAGGAGGCGGCCGTCCGGGCGCTCAAGGGCGAGCATGTCGAGGCCGGCTGGGGCAACCAGATCCGGAGCTACGTGCTCCACCCGTACCAGATGGTCAAGGACCTGCGAACGAGCGTCGAGACGGGCAACACGGCGGCGGTGCTCGACGGCGACCTCGACGCGTTCATGCAGGCGGAGCTCGAACGAGTCATCGGCGACGAACCGGGCGCCACGTGACCTCGATGGGTCGGGATGGCCGCGGCACCGGCGAGCTGACCTATCGCCCGGCGCGGCCGGACGAGCTCGGAGCCTGCGTCGGCATCTGGCGCGTCTCGATCAACGACTACATCGTTCCGCTCGGCCAGCACGAGATCCCGACCGATTCGAACCAGGTGACCCGGCTCTTCACGCACCTCCAGTCGACCGATGCCGAGCGGTTCGTGGTGGCCACGACGCCCGATGCCGCGGGCGAACGGGTCGTCGCCTTCACCGCGGCGGTCGAGCGCGAACGGCTCTGGTACCTGTCGATGCTGTTCGTGCTGCCCGAGCTCCAGGGCCTTGGGGTGGGTCGCGAGCTGTTGGCCCGCGTGCTGCCCACCGACGGCGGGATGGCCCGATCGACCGCGACCGACAGCGCCCAGCCGATCTCGAATGCCCTGTACGCCACGTATGGGATCGTGCCGCGGATGCCGCTGCTCAACCTCGTCGGGTTGCCCGAGCGTCCGGACGCCTTCGGGTCATTGCCGTCGGGGATCACCCCGGTCGGCTTCGATAGGATCGCGGGCGGGCCTGCCGGGACGAGCATGCCGGGGGGTGGCGGGCACGACGGACTCATCCGCCTCATCGAGGGCCTCGACCGCGAGATCGTCGGGCTCGCCCATCCCCAGGATCATCGGTTCCTGCGGACCGAGGGCCGCCACGGCTGGCTCTACTGCGGGCCGGACGGGTCGCCGCTCGCGTACGGGTACGCCGGCGAATCGGGCCGGCTCGGGCCGATCGCGTCGCGCGACCCCGACCTGCTCGTGCCGATCCTCGGCCACCTGACCTCGGCCGTCATCCCGCGCGGTGCCTCGGCGATCTGGGTCGGCGGCGAGGC
>JACQEF010000166.1 GCA_016200745.1 Chloroflexota bacterium
CATGGAAGCCGTACCCGGCCAACCGTTGACGGTCGCCGTCGAGGCCATCCGGCCGTGGCTCGGCGACGGGCGGGCGCCCGCCCCGACGGCGGCGTCGCTGCGCATCTACCGCGTGCCGTCGCTGGACGCCGCCAGCCGGGCGCTGACCGACTTCCTGGAGGCTCCGCGCTGGACGCAATTCGGAGATCCCGCGATGCCGACGACCGGACTCCGGGTCGCGGCCGCCTTCCGTGGCCGGCTCGTGCCGCTGGCGCGTGACATCCTGGGGCTCGAAATCCCGGTCGAGCTGGATCCCGGCTGGTACATCCTCGAGATCCAGGGCGCCCGCCGATCGCAGGCGTTCCTCCAGGTCACACCGGTCTCGAGCTGGGTCAGCGTGATGAGCGACCGGACGGTCGTCTGGGTCAACGACGTCGTGACCTACCGAGCGCTCGAGGGCGCGACGGTCGCAGTCGAAGGCGCGAAGCCGTTCGCGACGTCCGACGCCGACGGACTTGCCGTGGGCGTCACACCGAGGTCCCTCGTGCCGGCGGCCGCGGGCGGTGCAGCGGACTCGGGATCTCCGGTCCTCCGGGTGACCTCGCCGGCCGGGGCCCTCGTGCTCGTCCCGTTCAACGTCCGTGGCGACCGGGAGGCCTACCGCGGCGAGTGGTGGGAGACCTACGGGTCGGCGAACGAGACCTACTGGTCGTTGCTCTATACCGACCGCGAGCTCTACCGGCAGACCGACCGGATCGAGGCCTGGGGCTACCTGCGCGGGCGCGACGGCGGCCGGGTGCCCGGCACGATCGAGCTTCGGCTGATCTCGACCCGGGCCACTGAACGCCCTGAGGTGACGGCGGCCGCCTCGGTCATGGTGCACCCGGGGGTGGACGGGGCGTTCGTCGCCTCGCTGCCCTTCGTGAACCTCCCAGTCGCCTCGTACGAAGTCGAGGCGGTCGTCGACGGGAGGGTCGTGGATTCCCGCTGGGTCGAGGTCTCCGTCATCCGCAAACCGCCATACCAGCTCGAGCTCACGGCTAGCCCGGTCGCCGTCATCACGGGGACGCCGGTCGCGGTCACCGCCGATGCCACGTTCTTTGACGACACGCCGGTTGCGTCCCTCGACCTGGTCCTCGCCGGTGACGAGGCCATCCCCGAGCAGCGGCTCACGACCGACCCCACGGGACAGTCCACGGCGACCATCGACACCACTACGACCTCGGTTTCCTACACCGACTGGCGCTGGGTCAGCGTCCGTCCCGCCGGTCCGGAGAGTGCCGACATCCAGGCGACCGCGACCGTGGTGATCTTCCCGTCCGCCTACGACCTCGCGGCCTCGGGCACGGTCTCCGCCGGCCAGATCCGCCTCTCCGGCAAGGTGACGACCGTGGATCTGGCCAAGGTCAGGCGGCAGCTCGCGGCCGGCACGTGGGACGGCGACGCGTCGGGCGCTCCCGTCGCCGGCGTGAAGGTCCTGGCAACCATCGTCGAGCTGGTCCCGACCCGCCGGCAGGTTGGCACGGAGTACGACTTCGTCGAGAAGGTGGTCCGACCCGTCTACGAGTACGACTACAGGCGCAAGGCGCTCAAGACGGTGTCCGCCGTGACCGCCCGGGACGGGACGATCCGGTACTCGGTGCCGGTCGCGCACGCCGACCACTCGTACGAGGTCGAGCTGTCGACGACCGACCGGGGCGGCCGGGCACAGCACCTCACCGTCTGGGCCGGTCCGACCGAGAAGGACGTCAACGCCGACGGCATCCGGTTCGTCGCCGATAACGGCACGCCGGCGAGCGGCAGCGATTACGGAATCGGCGATCCGGTCTCCTGGCGGATCGTCGACGACGGTCGCAGCCTTCCGAGCGGCTTGGTCGATCGTTACCTGTTCGTGGTGGCACAGCGCGGGCTCCGCGCGGCGGCGATCAGCGACGCTCCGCGGTTCCGGCACACGTTTGCCGCCGCCGACGCGCCCGGGATCTTCGTGATGGGCGTCCGGTTCACGGGCACGACCTACGCGCCAAAGGCGGCGGGGTGGGCGAACTTCGACGAGTCGCAACGGGCGATCCTCGTCACGATCACGGCCAACCGGGATCGGTACCGCCCGGGTGAGACGGCCGACTTGTCCGTTCGGACCACCGATGCCGCCGGCTCCCCGGTGGCGGCGACCGTCGTCCTCCAGGCCGTGGACGAGAAGCTCTTCGCGATGGGTGGAGCGCACGTCCCGCAGCCGCTACTGGACCTGTATGCCCGCGTCGACAGCGGGATCGTGCGCCTGACCGCGACCCACCAGGTGCCGAGCATGGCGGGACCGGAGGGCGAAGGCGGCGACACCACCGGTGGTGGTGGCGGCGGCGATCGAACGGACTTCCGGGACACGCTGCTGTTCCGCGAGCTCCACACGGACGCCTCCGGGCGGGCGTCGACCAGCGTCCGGCTGTCCGACGACCTGACCTCCTGGCATGTCAGCGCAAGCGCGGTCACGAGCGGACTGGCCGCCGGCGTCGGCGAGCTGCTCGTCCCGGTCGGCCTGCCCTTCTTCGTCGAGCTCACCGTCGCCGACAGCTACCTGGCGGCCGATCGCCCCGTGATCCAGGTGCGAGCGTTCGGCGACGCCCTGCGTGCCGGCGACCGGGTCGAATTCAGCGTGGCCTCGCCGGCCCTCGGGCTGACCGAAACCAAGCTCCGCGGTACGGCGTTCAAGCCGGTCAGCTTCGCGTTGCCGGCGTTGACCCTCGGCCGGCCGTCGATCACGGTCGGCGCGGTGGCCGTGACCCGCACGGACTCGGACGGCAGGCCGCTCGCCGATCGGTTGGTCCGCTCGTTCGAGGTGGTGGCCTCGCGGCTGACAAAGGCCGCGGCAGGCTACGGACGGCTTCGCGACGGCCTGCCCCAGCCTCCGGATGGTGCCAATGGTGCGACCTGGACGTTCGCCGATGCGGGCCGCGGACGGCTCCTGGCCGTCCTGTCCGGTCTGGCCGACGCTTCGGGCCTCCGTCTCGATCGGGCGATCGCGCAGACGGTCGCTCGACTGATCCTCGTGAATGACTTCGGGCGCGACGCGGCGGACTTCCCGCCGTCCGGCATCGACCTGTCGGGCTATCCGATCGGCACGTCCCGCGACGGCGCCGAGGACTCCGACGCGGGTGTGGGCCTCGTGCCGTACGGCGGTCTCGATCCCTGGCTGGCTGCCCGCGTCGCGGTGCTGGCGCCCGACGCGCTGGCCGTCTCGGAGCTGCGCGAAGCCCTGGAATCGATCCGGGATGCATCGACGACCGGGCGGGACCTGCAGATCGCGGCGCTGGCGGGACTGGCCGGACTGGGCGAGCCGGTCCTCGACGAGCTGCGCACGGCCGCACGCCAGCCGGCTCTCTCGCCGACCGAGCGAATCTATCTCGCCCTCGGCTTCGAGGCGGTTGGCGACGATCCCAGCGCCGTCACGCTCGAACGCGGCCTCCTCGAGTCAGACGGAGAGCGCCTCGGCCCGTGGGTCCGGCTTCGCGACACCCGCACCGCCGACGGCGCCGATGCGACCGCCCTGCTGTCGGTGGTCGCGGCCGGCGTCGGCGACCCGGCCGCGGCCGCGCTGGCCGATTACGCCTTGGCGCAGCCGGCAACGGACGCCGTCAACGCCCTCGAGCTCGCCGCCTACGCCGAGCGTGCCCTCGCCCGAATGCCCGCCGGCGCCGCGTCATTTGCCTACACCGTCGCCGGCCGGCGGACCGTCGTCCGGCTGGAGCCCGGCGAATCCTTCACCCTCCGGCTGACCGCGAGCCAGGCCGCGAGCCTGTCGGCAGCGCCGATCTCCGGCGAGGTCGGCGTCACGGTCGAGGCACGAGTGCCGGCCACACCATCGAATCTCCGGCCGCATCCGGCCCTGTCGCTCGAGCGGGTCGCCCTGGCGCAACCGATCGCATCGGACCGCATCATCGAGGTGAGCCTCACCGCCACCTTTGCCGAGGGAGCCCCGGACGGCTGCTACGACGTCGTCGAGGTCGTGCCGTCCGGCCTCGCTCCGCTCGATGTCGGCTGGGGCGCGACCGACGAGCGCGGCATCACCTGGCCTTCGAGCGTGATCGGCCAGGAGGTCCGCTTCTGCGCCGGCAACGATCCGGCGACCGGCCGGACGGCGAAGCTCCGCTACCTGGCCAGGGTCGTCAACGAGGGATGGTTCGCCTGGGAGCCGGCGATCCTCGAGCTTGCAAGCGCTTCGGAGCTGGTGGCCGTCACGCCCGCCTGGACGACCCGGATCGGGACACCCTGAGGTCTCGCCCGACCGGCGTCCTCGATCCCTGCGACCATTCCACGGAGAGACTGGTGACATGGTCGCCATGACCAGGAGGCAGACGATGAAGATCGGCACGATCGCGCCGCAGGGCTGGGTCGGCGAGTACGACGGCTGGGATCCGATCGAGGCCTGGAAGCGCACCGTGCGCGTGGCACAGGAGGCGGACCGGCTCGGGTTCGAGAGCGTCTGGCTGTTCGACCACTTCCATACGATCCCCCGCCCGACCGACGAGATCACGTTCGAATCGTTCACGTCGCTGGCGGCGCTCGCGGCCCTGACCCGGCGCGTCCGGCTGGGGCACGTCGTGATCTGCACCGGGTTCCGAAACCCGGCGCTGACGGCCAAGATGATCTCGACCATGGACACGATCAGCGGCGGGCGGATGGAGCTCGGCATCGGCGCCGGCTGGAAGCGCGACGAGTGGGTCGGCTACGGCTACGGCTTCCCCGAGACGAAGGAGCGGCTGGCGCGCCTCGCCGACGACCTCGAGGTCGTCACGAGGATGCTCGCGGGCGATCGCCACCAGCACGCGACGTACGAAGGCCGGTACGACAGGGTCGGCGACGCCCGGAACGTGCCCAAGCCGATCCAGCGGCCGCGGGTGCCGATCATGAGCGGCGGGAACGGCCCCAACGTGACCTGGCGGCTGGCCGCCCGCCATGCCGACGAGCTGAACCTGGACGGGATGTCCCCGGGTGACGTAGCCGCCGCGCTCCCGCTCATCCGCAGCCGGTGCGAAGAGATCGGGCGCGACCCGGCCACGCTGGCGGTCTCGGTCCACCTGTGGGGCGAGCACCTGGCGCGGACCGGCCAGCCGCGGGTCGACCTCCTGGCCGCCTACGCCGAGCTGGGCGTGAGCCGGGTCATGGGCCTCGACCAGGCCACCGCGACGTCGGACGAGGCGCTGGAGTCGCTCGCCGATGACGCCCTGGCTGCCGGCATCGAGATGGCCGCCGGCTGAGGTTCAACCCTCGTCGCACCCGGCGGGGACGGCCGGTGGCCGCCCCCGCCGCGAGGCGATCGATTACGGACAGAACGTGGCCACGATGGTGCCCGTGCCGGGATGGCCCGGGCTCGGCGCGTAGCCGGCGTCGGTCCTCACGACGACGATGCCGCCCCAGTGGCCGCCGATCGTCGAGCCGGACTTCGTGACCGAATCCGTCACGAGCACGCCCATGTACGAGGGCACGCTGCCGGTCGGCGGCGGGCTGTTTCCCGGATCGGTCGTGAACGTGATCCCGCAGACGGTCGCGGGGCTGCTGGCGGGCAGCGTCGAGACGGTCCCGTCGAAGCCCTTGTACGAGGCCGGGCCGGGCCCGCCGGTCATCGAATTCACCTTCGACCACGAGTCGCTCCACCAGGTCACGTCCGTGGACGGACCGGCGGCCGCCGCGGTCAGATCGCCGAGGCTGAACGCGCCACGGGTCGGGAACGCGAACACGATCGCGGTCTTGCCCGTGTCGGCCGACGGCAGGTAGTAGGCGTCCCCGGCGAACGTCGCCGAGATCGGCTCGGGGCCGAGGGCCCCGCTGAACGTGAGGCTGCAACTGGCGTCCCCGGCGCTGTCCGTGAACCCGGTGCAGCTCTGGCCGCCGACGGACAGCACGATCGCCTGGCCGAACGGCACCGGCGCCGTCGTCCCGTCCTCGAGCAGCCGCGCCGACAGCGTCACGCCGGAGGCTCCCTGCAGGATGACCGTCGGACCCGTGTAGGTCAGGGTCGTCTCCTCCCTGGTGATCACGAACGGATCGCTGTCGCTGCTGGCCAGGTAGTCCACGTCGCCCGCGAACGACGTGACGATGTTGACGTTGCCGGCCGGCTGGGTCGGCGTGATCGAGCAGGAGGCGTGCCCGAGCGCGTCGGTCAGGACGGGCCCGCAGCTGTCGCCGACCCCGAGCGTGAAGGTGATCGGCTTGCCGGCGATCGGGGCGCCGCCGTCGGGATCGACGAGCGTCGCCGAGGCCGTGAACGGATCGTGGTAGTCCTGCGTCAGGTCGCCCGTGTAGGTGACCTGACTCTCTTCCTGGTTGATGGTGAACGCCGCGCTCCCGGTGGCCGCGTTGTAGGCACCGTCGCCGGCGTAGCTCGCGCTGACGGTGCCGGGTCCGGGCGGATGCTGGGTGATCGTCAGCGCGCAGGAGGCGTGCCCGAGCGCGTTCGTCGTCCCGACGCAGGACTGGCTGCCCAGGGTGAAGGTCACCTGGGCACCCGGAATCGGCGCGGACGTGCCCGCCACGACCAGGTCACCGGCCAGCAGCGCGAGATCGTTGAAGTCGGCATCGGTGTTGCCGCTGTAGGTCAGCGTGGCGTTGATCTTGCAGGCGCCGAGGGTGATGACGCCGGTGAAGCTCGAGGGATCGATGCTGTTGACCGCGACGTACGCGTTCCCGGCCGCATCGACGTACTCGTCCCCGGCGCGCAGGCCGCCGCTGTGTCCGACCGGCACGCCGCCGACCTGGTCCACCCAGTACGAGCGGTTGGCCGCCTCGAGGTGGAGCACGAAAGCGTCGGCCGGGATCCCCCGGTCCCAGCCGGACTTGGAGCGCAGCTCGACCGTGTAGCGATCGGCCGTGGCCGTCCCGCCTTCACCGGCCGGAACGGGGATCACCTTGCTCGACGGGATCCGTACCTCCTGGTAGCCGCTCGCCTCCGGGTGGTTCAGGGCGGCCATGGCGTACGTGCTCTGTGTGCACGAGCCGTTGCTGAAGGTGGTCTCCCGGGCACCCGGGATCCAGCCCTGGAGGTCGAGCTGCACGGCGTTGAGCCCGGGACCCTTGCTGGTTCCCCCGAACGTCGAGCCACCGAACGTGGTCCCGGCGCCGCTGAAGGCGTAGATGCAGCTGATGGCGCTCATGATGTCGTAGCAGTCGTTGTAGTCGTTGGTCGAGTTCGACAGCGCCCGCGAGTGATCGAAGTTGAAGCCGTGGCCCATCTCGTGGGTGAACACCGACAACGGGATGTCGTGCGCGCCGACCACGCCGCCGAGCGTGTAGCCATGGCCGTTGAGGGTGACCGAGCCCTGGCCGAAGCCGAACAGGTCGCCCGGAACGTTCACGGTGGCGCCGGCCGCGTGCGACTTGGCGGTCGTGCCGCCCTGGGCGCGCTGGATCGTGAAGGTCGTGCCGGTGATGCCCGTCACGTTGACCGTCTCCGAGTTGCCGTTGTTCGGCAGCGAGCCGTCGTCGATCGACATGAGGAACGGCGGCGTCGGGAAGTTGGCCCCGTCGCCGACGGTGGTCGAGGCCACCGACAGCGTCGTGACGCTGGCATCGATCGCGGCCGTCGTCGTGCTGGTAGCCTCGGGGAAGACGACGATGGCGTCGGTGTAATTGTTGAAGTTCACGAACGGCTCGGCAGCCTCGGCGCAGCTGCTCCATTTCTGGCCGCGGCCATAGCCGCCCCACGTGTCCCGGGTGATGGGGAGGGTGTACCAGCCCTTCACGACCGTGCCCGATACGCTGAAGCTGCCGTACGACACGTCGTGCCAGAAATCGAGGGCACCGAGCTCCCCCGCTCCGGCATCCGAGAACATGTGCTCGAAGTAGCTCGGCGGAAACGGCTGCTGGGTCTGGTTGCTGAAGTTGCACAGCACGACGACCACCGGATGGCTCCCCGAGATCGCGCTCGCTGGTGCGGCTCCGACGGCGAGGCTGACGATCAGCAGACAGGCGGCGACGGCCGCACGGAGACGGGCCCTGGGACGCACGTGCATGCCCTCCCTCACGCTGCGGGCGACGAGACGATGGAGGCCTGCCCGGGACGACCGCTCCGCGAACGGCCTGACGGTCCGCGTTCCGCGATTGGTCCCGGGTGAGCCGTCGACGCTCCGCTGCGCGGATGGTTCGCCGGTGCCGGATCGGCGTCAATCCGGGAAATTCGTACGGGGCCCAGGAGTCCCAGTCGGCCCGTCCAGCCTGCGCGTCAGACGGCCGCGGGCACGAGGTCGATCGGTGGCAGCCGGCCGGTCCGCGCAAGCTCGCGGTACCAGTAAGCCGAGTCCTTCCAGGTTCGCTCGAGCGTGTCCAGGTCCACGTGGATCACGCCGAAGCGCCGGTCGTAGCCCCACGACCACTCGAAGTTGTCGAGCAACGACCAGACGAAGTAGCCGCGGACGTCCGCGCCCGCATCGATGGCCGCGCCGACGGCGTCGATGTGGTCGTGCAGGTAGGCGACCCGGTCGGCGTCGTGCACGC
>JACQEF010000167.1 GCA_016200745.1 Chloroflexota bacterium
CCGGCATCAAGAAGGTGCTCGAGGCCCTTCGGCGCGACCATGACGTGGTCATCGTCGACTGCACCTCGTACTTCAACGACACGACCCTGGCCATCCTCGATTCAGCGGATGTGATCCTGACGATGCTCAGTCTCGAAATCACGAGCATCAAGAACATCCGGCTCTTCCTGGAGGTCACGGAGCAGCTCGGGTACGAGGCCGGCAAGGTCCGCCTCGTGCTCAATCGAGCCGATTCGACGCTCGGGATCCGCGTTTCGGATGTCGAGCACTCGATCGGGCGTAAGGTGGACGAGACCATCGTGAGCGACGGCCGGAGCGTGGTCTACGCGCTCAACCGTGGCGTCCCGTTCTTCCAATCGAATCGAGAGGCGCAGGTGTCCCAGGACGTCCTGCGGTTGGCCCGGACAGTCATCGGCGAACGATCCAGCGTCGCCGCCGAGGACGACAGCCGGAAATCGGCACAGAAGAAGTCCCTCTTCGCATGGCGATGACGGCAGTGCATAGTGAGCCCCGCGGGGCGGAAGGGGTCTAGGCGATGTCCCTCCTGAAGCGGATCGAGAGCGCTCGACCGGGATCTTCGGCGCCAGCGGCGCCCGGTGCGCCGGGCAGCAACCTGCCGGCGATCCCGGGCGGACCGCCGAACGCGCCGGTCACGCCGCGGCTGACCAGCCAGGCGCCGGTGCGCGAGTCGTTCCGTGACGTCAAGTTCCGGATCCAGAACCGGGTCATCCAGGACCTGGACCCAAAGCTCGACCTGTCCAACCAGGTCGAGGTGCGGCGCCAGATCGAGGAGATCTTCGGCAAGGTCATCGACGAGGAAGGCCTCGCCCTGACCCGCGCCGAGCGGGTCCGGATGCTGGAGCAGATCACCGACGAGATCATCGGTCTCGGCCCGCTCGAGCCGCTCCTGCGCGACGAGTCGATCACCGAAGTCATGGTCAACGGCCCGCGCCAGGTCTACATCGAACGTTCCGGCAAGCTCGAGCTGACCAACGTCGTCTTCCAGAACGACGATCACGTCATGCGCATCATCGATCGGATCATCGCCCCGATCGGCCGGCGCGTCGACGAGTCGTCGCCGATGGTCGATGCCCGCCTGACCGATGGTTCCCGCGTCAACGCCATCATCCCGCCCCTGTCATTGGTGGGGCCGGTCATCACCATCCGGAAGTTCTCGGCCTCGCCGTTCACGACCGACGACCTGATCCGGTTCGGGACGGCCACGCCGGACATGTTCGAGTTCCTGCGCGCGTGCGTGGAGGCTCGCCTCAACGTCTTCGTGTCCGGCGGTACCGGCTCGGGCAAGACCACGACCCTCAACGTCCTCTCCTCGTTCATCCCGAACGACGAGCGGATCGTCACGATCGAGGACGCCGCGGAGCTCCAGCTTCGGCAGGAGCACGTGGTCACCCTCGAGTCCCGCCCGCCGAACATCGAGGGCAAGGGCGCCATCCCGATCCGCGAACTCGTGCGGAACGCGCTGCGGATGCGGCCCGACCGGATCATCGTGGGGGAGTGTCGTTCCGGCGAGGCGCTGGACATGCTCCAGGCCATGAACACGGGCCACGACGGCTCGATGTCCACGGGCCACGCCAACAGCCCGCGCGACATGCTGTCCCGACTCGAGACCATGGTCCTGATGGCCGGCGTCGACCTGCCGCTGCGCGCCATCCGCGAACAGGTGGCCTCGGCCGTGGACCTGATCGTCCACCAGTCGCGGCTCAAGGACGGGACCCGGCGGATCACGAACATCACCGAGGTCCAGGGCATGGAAGGCGACGTCATCGTCATGCAGGACGTCTTCGTCTTCGAGCAGACCGGCGTGGTCGAGGGCAAGATCCAGGGCAAGCTCAAGCCGACCGGGATCCGGCCCAAGTTCGTCGAGAAGTTCGAGGTGCAGGGCATCAACCTGCCGCCCGGCCTGTTCGGCTTCACCTACTAGGGCTTGGAAGAGGAGGGCCCTCGTGAATCCGACGATCCTCGCGACGGCCGGCGTCGCCGCATTGGCGATCCTGGTGATCGCCATCGGCATCGCGATGTCCGGCCGGTCGAGCATCTCCGATCGTTTGGAGCGCTATGCGGCCACGGCCAAGCCGCAGGACGTGGCCAAGGCGGCTGCCGGCGGACAGGGCGGCGTGGCCGACCTGATCGCGCAGAGCCAGGCGCTGACCGCGATCAACAAGGCCGTCGAGAACCGTGACTTCTGGGCGAACACCGCCCGTGACATCGCCCGGGCCGACCTGCACCTGCGACCCACCGAGTTCCTCGCGATCTGGGCGGGTTCCACGGTCGGCGTCCCGCTGATCATGGTCTTCCTGTCGGCGTTCCTGCCGGCGCTGCGCAACCCGCTCCTGCTGCTCATCGGCGTGGTCATCGGGTTCATGCTGCCGAGGTTCTGGCTGGGACGGCGAAAGAACGGCCGGCTTGGGGCGTTCAACAAGCAGCTGCCGGACACGATCACCCTGATCGCCAACGCGCTGCGAGCCGGCTCGTCGTTCCTCCAGGCGATCGAGCTGGTGGTCCGCGAGACGCGACCGCCGATCTCCATCGAGTTCGCGCGGGTCATCCGCGAGGTCAACCTCGGGCTCCCGTTCGAGCAGGCGCTCGAGAACATGGTGCGGCGCGTTCGATCCGACGACCTCGAGTTGATGGCCACGGCCATCGCGATCCAGCACCAGGTCGGCGGCAACCTCGCCGAGATCCTCGATTCGATCGCCTACACGATCCGCGAGCGGATCCGGATCAAGGGCGAAATCCGGACGCTGACCGCGCAGCAGCGACTGTCCGGGTACGTCGTGGCGGGTCTGCCGATCGGCCTCGCGTCGTTCCTGTTCGTCGCCGCGCCCGGGTTCATGGATCCGATGTTCGACGACCGGGCGAGCCTGATCGGCCTGCCAGCCGGCGTCATCATCCTGGCAATCGGCGGCTTCATGATGTTCCTCGGCTTCCTCGCCATCCGGCGCATCGTCGATATCGAGGTCTGAGCCCGATGCCAATCCCTGTGCTACTGGTCGCCGCCCTCGCTGCAGGCGCGGTCCTGTTCATCGTGTTCGCCCTCACGACCAGTGCGCCCGTGGATCCGGTCCAGGCGCGCTTGACGCAGCTGGGCTCCATGCAGGCCAAGAACCTCGAGGAACTCGAGCTCCAGGCGCCGTTCGTCGAGCGGACCCTGCGCCCACTGGCCAAGCGGCTGTCGGGCAGCGTCTCCCGGGTGACGAGCTCGAGCTTCAGCGAGCGGACCGAGAAGAGGCTGGCGCTCGCAGGGAACCCGGGCGACATGCGCGTCGCCGACTGGCTGGGGATCAAGGCGATCGGCACGATCGTCGGCGCGATCCTGTTCTTCCTCCTGTTCGTCGTCGTCGGGGTGCTCGGGTTCCCGTTCCTGATCGGCGTGCTGCTGTCCGGCGTCGGGGCCCTGTTCGGCTACACCGTTCCCGAGTTCTGGCTGGGCGGTCGTGTCCGCAAGCGCCAGCATGCGATCCTGCTCATGATCCCGGACGCCCTCGACCTGCTGACGATCTCGGTGCGAGCCGGCCTCGGCTTCGACTCGGCGCTCGGCAAGGTGGTCGAGAAGCTGCCCGGTCCGCTGTCCGACGAGTTCCGCCGGGCGCTGGCCGAGGTCCGCGTCGGCAAGCAGCGCCGCGAGGCGCTCCGCGATATCGTCGCCCGGACCGAGGTGGCGCCGCTGACCAACTTCATCGGCGCGATCATCCAGGCTGAGCAGCTCGGTGTGTCGATCTCGAAGGTGCTGCAGGTGCAGTCCGAGCAGCTCCGCATCGAGCGCCGGCAACGCGCCGAGGAGCAGGCCGCCAAGGCGCCGATCAAGATGCTGTTTCCGCTCGTCGGCTGCATCTTCCCGTCGCTGTTCATCGTGATCCTGGGGCCGGCGATCATCCTCATCATGATCAACCTCAACGTCTAGACGACGCTTGCGGGCTCGCAACCTGACTCGGGAGACCGACCTCGGCACGCACCTCGATTCGGCCGGCGGCCTGTGGGGTCGCTTCATGGGCCTGATGGGTCGCGCGTCGCTGGCGCCGGGGGCCGGGCTCTGGCTGCCGGGCACCAACGGCATCCACATGATGTTCATGCGATTCCCGATCGACGCGGTGTTCCTCGCGCGACCTGGTGACGCAGCGGGCGGTGGTCCCGGCGCGGGCGCACAGCGGGTGGTCTCGGTCCACCGCGGACTCCGGGCGTGGACCGGGCTCGTCCCGCTCGTCCGGGGCGCGTACGGCGTCCTCGAGCTGCCGGTCGGCACCATCGAGCGGACGGGGACGGCGGTCGGTGACCTGGTCGTCCTGGAGGAAGTGCCCGCGGGGTAGGGCGGCTTGCGGCGGGTCGGGCCGCCCCCGTCCCGGATACGTCCCGGTGAAGCGTTTCGCGACACCATGGCGCCATGCAGCTCTCTCGAGCCCTCGGCGGCGCGATCTCCGCCGCGGCGTCCCACGCGCTCGATCTCGCGCTCCCGGCCCGATGCTCCGGGTGCGGTCGCGAGGGCGAACCGCTGTGCCGTTCCTGCGCCCGGGCGCTGGATGCCCGCCTCGAGCTGCCGGGTGGCGTGCCGATCGGCATGCCGGCGGAGCTCCCGGCCCCGCTGCTCCAGCTCGAATGGTGTGCGCCGTTCGCCGGGCCGGTCCGGGCCGCCCTTCACGACCTGAAGTACCGAGGCGAGCGCCGGCTGGCGCGACCGCTGGGCCTCGCCGTGGCTCGGCGATGGGGACGCGTCGGCGTGGGCGCGTCGGTCGTCGTCCCGGTTCCCGTCCACGCCGAACGCGAGCGTCGCCGAGGCTACGACCAGGCCGCGCTGATCGCCGAGGTTGCCGCGACGGCCCTGGGGATCCCGCAGCGCCGCGCGCTCGAGCGCGAACGGGCGACGACCGCCCAGTTCAGGCTCGGACGAGCGGACCGGGCGGCAAACGTCGCGGGTGCCTTCCGGGTACGCCCGGCCGGTGGTCAGGTGGCCGGGCATTGGGTCCTCCTGGTCGACGATGTCGTCACGACCGGTGCGACACTCGCCGCCTGCGCCACGGTCCTCGTGCACGCTGGCGCGATCGGCGTCTCGGCGATCACCGTGGCGCGCGAGCGGTGACCGCTCGCGCACGCTCGGCCGGGGCGCGGGCGAAGGCATTCCTCCAACGGCCCGGGCACCCCGCGCGTCTATACTGACGATCCGAGGACCGGCGATCGAGAGGTGACGCGTGAAGACGATCGTCAAGGGCAAGAACGTCGAAGTCCCCGAGCGGGTAAGAGCGTACGCGGAGCGCAAGCTCCAGCGGATCGAGCGCATTCTCGATGACCGCTCCGACGCGGTGCTGGAGCTCTCGAACGAGCAGCATCGCAGCGCCGCCGACGCGCACATCGCCGAGGTCACCCTGAGCATCGACGGACAGATGCTCCACACCCGCGCGGCGGGCATCAGCTACCAGGCTGCGATCGACGAGGTGCTCGACAAGGTCGAGCGGCGCGCCGTCGACCACCGCGAGAAGCCACGCCTCCGGGCGCGGCCCGAGGAGGAGAAGCAGATCCTCCGCCGGATCGCGGACGGCACGGCCGCGCCGGTCAGCGAACGCCGGATCGTGAAGACGAAGCGGTTCGCCATCGAGCCGATGTTCGAAGAGGACGCGGTCAGCGCCATGGAGGAGCTCGGTCACGAGTTCTTCGTCTTCGTCAGCGCCGAGACCGAGCAGGTCGCGATCCTCTACAAGCGCGACGACGGCGACTACGGCCTGATCGAGCCGGTGATCGGCGGCAACTACACCAAGGGCAAGAGCCACCCGAACGGCCGACGCTGACCGGGCGCCGCCATCACTCGTGGCTCGGGGTACGGGCTTCAGGCCGGCTCGTCACCTCGCAGCGGCGCGCGCCGCCGACTAGCATGCTGCGCATGCCTCCAGTGGAACGCCGTCTCGGTGCGCACCTGCCCCTCGGGCTCGGGATGGTCAAGGCTGTCGATCGCGCCGGCGAGATCGGCGCGAACGCGATCCAGGTCTTCGCCGACAACCCGACCGCCTGGCGACGCCGGCTCGAGCCGCCGAAGGAGCTGCCGGCGTTCCAGCAACGCCTCGCCGAGCTCTCGATCGAGCCGGTCGCGATCCACGCCTCCTACCTGGTCAACCTGGCAGGGACCGACGAGCAGTTCCACGCGGCCTCGGTCGGGGTCCTCGCCAGCGAGCTGCGCGTGGCGCCCGGCTTTCGCGCCCGGTTCGTCAACATCCACATCGGGTCGCATCGCGGCGCCGGCGTGGCGGCGGGCACCGTGCGGCTGGTCGACGGACTGAGCCGCGCGCTCGCCGAATCGGACGGGGGCCCGGACGCGGCGATGATCGCGCTCGAGAACTCGGCCGGCGGGGGGTTCGGGCTCGGCGTCGACGTCGTCGAGCTGGCCGGGATCGCGGAGGCCGCGGCGGCCCGGGGCATCCCGGACGAACGGCTCGGGTTCTGCCTCGACGTAGCGCATGCCTGGGGCGCCGGGATCGACCTCGCCCACCCTGACGAGACGGACGCGTTCCTCGAAGCATTCGATGCGCGGATCGGTCTGGAGCGGCTGGTGATGGTCCACCTCAACGATTCGAAGTCTGAGCGCGGCTCCCGCCTCGACCGCCATGAGCACGTTGGGGCGGGGCAGATCGGGGCGATCGGGCTGGGGCACCTGCTTCGCCATCCCCGGCTGGCGCACGCCGCCTATTACCTCGAGACCCCCGGGATGGACGATGGCTACGACGCGGTCAACATGGCCCGGGCGCGCGACCTGCTGGCCGGCCGCCCGCTCGCCGACCTGCCGCCCGATGCGATGGCGCTGCGCGGCAGCCGGGCACGGACGGCGCCCGCGGAGGACGACGAGGCGTGACCCTCGCATGGCGACGGCGAGAGCTCCTCGCGCTGCCGGGCCTGCTGTTGGTGGCCGCGGCCCTCCGGCTCCCCGACCTGGCGACCCGGGGCACGTGGGACGCCGACCAGGGTCACGACATGCTGACGCTGCGGGCGCTGATCCGGGACGGAGTGGTCCCGTTGCTCGGGCCGCCGACGTCGATCGGTGACGTGCACCACGGCGCGCTCTACTACTACCTCCTCGCACCGGCGGCGGCGCTGACCGGCGGCGATTCGCCGCTGGCGGTGGTGGCCTGGATCGCGCTCGCCGGGATCGCCGCGGTCGGCGTCACCTGGTGGCTGGCGCGGTCGGTCGCCGGGCCCGTGGCCGGGTTCGTCGCGGGGCTCGCGATGGCCATCTCGCCGGCCGCGGTGGACGAATCGACGTTCATCTGGAACCCGAACCTGATCGCGCTGTCGAGCGCGGTGGCGCTGGCCGGTGCCTGGCGCGCGTGGACCGGCCGGCGACCCGGCTGGTGGCTGGTGGCGGCCGTCGGGACGGCGATCACCATGCAAAGCCACGTGCTGGGCGTCACCTTGCTGCCGGTCGTCGGCGCCCTGCTCGTCGCGGATATCCGCCGGCGTGTGGCGCCAACCGAGCGCCGGACGCTGATCCGGGCCGGCGTCGGGGGCCTCGCGATCGTCGCGTTGAGCTTCCTGCCCCTGGTGATCCACGAGCTGACCACCGATTTCTCGGAGGTGCAGGCAGCGCTCGCCTACCTGCGCGCCGGCGGAGATCCCTCCAGCGTCGCCCCGATCCCCAGGTTCCTCGTCGTCGCCAGCCGGGTCCTGTCGTGGCCGCTGGTGGGCTTGATCACGACCGGCCTGAGCGCCGCGGTGGTCGCGATCATCGGTGTCGTGGCCCTCGCCGGTTGGCGGTTCGTGGCGGCCGTCGGCCTCGAACGGGTCGCCGTTCGCTGGCTGGCCCTTGGGCTGGCCTGGACGTCGCTCGCCCTGACCGTGATCTCACCCAGCCTGGCGACCGTCGTCGAGGGCCTTCCCAACGATCACTATCACGCCTTCGGGGATCCGATGGTGTTCGTGTTGCTGGGCGTCGGTCTTGCCGCGCTGTGGCAGGGACGTGAGCGGGCCGTGGCGGCGGATTCGGCCCGAGCCGCGCCGACCGAGGATCCGGCTCCGGCGGGGGTCTCGGCCATGACGCCCGGACGGTTGCTTGCGGTCGTGGTACTCGTCGCCGTGGTCGCGTGGGCCGTGCCGCACCAGCCGCCCGCCGTAGCGGCCGACGGCGGCTTTCCCGCCGCGGAATCGGCCGCCGCAAGGATCGAGGCGGCGATCCCCCAAGGCTCGATCGCGATCGGATCTCTGCCGGTCTTCAAGACCGCCGAGGCGTACGTGTACCCCCTTCGGCGCGACGGCCGGCAGGTCGATTCGGTGAGCCTGGCCGGGCGGCCACCCGGTGGTGGTGGGCCGCTCGTCGTCGTGTGCGATTCGCTGTTCGAAACCGCGATCGGTGCGCCCTGCGGCGGTCCGGCCGAAGCCGCGGCCGTCGGCGGGCGATCGGCCGATCTCGTCGATCGGTTCCGGGCAGCGCCGCGCCAGACCATCTCGATCTACCGCGCCGCGCCGGTGCTGGCTGTGCGATAGGCGTCCGTTCGAGGAGATAGCCGGGGGGACGGCGCGGACCCGGGCTGCCGCCCCGTGTCGCCGATCCCCCAGCGCCGAACCGTCAGTCGCCGGAAATGCGAACGCCGGCGCCCCAAACGCCGGCGTTCGCTGTGCCCCAAGACCCGGGCCGGGAGGGCGGACCCGGATCGCGATGTGAACTCAGTAGCGACCTGGGTCGCGAGTCGCGGTTCGCGACACGGGTCGAAGGCCGTTCAGGGTGGCGGTGGCGGTGCGGCCCACGGCCGAAACCGTGGTGTCCGTGGTCCTCGGATGGAGGTAGGTGGGCTCGGACGCCCGCTCGGGCGAGTGGGTCGAGTCGGTGGGCTGAGGGGCCCGGCCGTTTGGCCTTGAGCTGGGTCCGGAGCCACTCGTTGAAGGCTCGGCCGTTCGATGTGGTCATGGGTGCCTGGGCGCTCCCTGGGAACGAACCTGCGTGGGTCATCCGCTGGCCTCACTATCCACGCGCCGTCCCCCGACCTGTATCACCCGTTCGTACCGCCCTGAGGTCCATCTGGGAGTCCCATCGGGTACCGGTGATCGGACCACGGTACTGTCGGGACCGCGCGGCGATCAGTGCAGGCGTGACC
>JACQEF010000165.1 GCA_016200745.1 Chloroflexota bacterium
GCCCGAGCCGCAGCGGACTGCTCTCGAGGTCGCGTGCCTGCGTCGCGAGCCTACTCGGCCAATGGAGGATGTTCGCCTCATCGGCACGGCACTGGCGACCCTCCTGCGCTCATTGGCCCTGCGCGATGGCGTCCTCGTCGCCATCGATGACGCGCACTGGCTCGACAGTCCAAGCGCCCGGGCGCTCGCCTTCGGACTCAGGCGCGTGGCTCGTGCTCACGTCGGCATCCTCCTCACCCGCCGAACGGATCCGATGGACCACGGGCACACCGGCCTGGCTCTTGCCCCGACGGCTGACATTGTCACGATCCGATTGGGACCGCTTTCCGTCGACAGCATTCGCCAGATCGTCGATGAACGCCTCTCGTTCGCGATGACCAAGGTCCAGGCGAAGCGCCTCCATGAGCTCAGCCGTGGCAACGCCCTCCTCGCTCTTGAGTTGGCTCGATTCGTCGTGGAGGCCTCCGACGAAGACGACCTCTGGCTCGGGCTGACCGGTCACGCCGACGTTGCTCAACTGACACGGGACCGTCTCCAAGCGCTGACTCCAAGCGCTCGGCGCGTCGTGGCGGTCGTCGCGGCGCTGGCTGACCCTCGTGTCGAGTTGATCGAGGCGTTCGCCGGGTCGCGGCGCTCGGCGGAGATCGGAATTCGCACGGCCAGTGCCGCCGGAATCATTCGAAGAGACGGGCAACGACTGGGCTTTGAGCATCCTCTGCTGGCAACGGCCGCCTACGGCATGCTGACTCGACCCGAGCGTCGACGCCTCCACGGACGCCTGGCAACCGTCCTGACCGATCCCGAGGAACGAGCCCGACACCTCGCGCTCGCCTACGAGTCGCCGGACGAGACGATCGCTGCGGCGATCTCGTCGGGCGCGCGACGGGCCTCGGCTCGGGGCGCTCAGGACGCTGCCGCGGAGCTGGCCGAGGCCTCCCTTAGGTTCACCCCGGTGGCAGGACCCGTCCCCCGCCACGCCCGAGCGATCGAGGCGGCCGTCCACTTGGCCAGGGCAGGCGAGCTTCGTCGAGCCCGCGAGTTGTGCCAACCATTCGTGGATCGCGTTGAGGCCGGCCCCGATCGAGCCAGCTTGCTCCGACTGATCGGTGAGGTACAGCTCCAGGAGGGCGCCTTCCCGGAGGGAATCGACACCCTCAAGCGAGCCGTCGACGAGGCAAGTGGCGACCCAATGCTACGACTGCCCGTCGATCTGCAGCTGACCTATGCGCTCATCAACCACCTGGAACCACGAGACGCCGTCCCACATGCCCGGCGCGCCGTCTCCGACGCCGAACAGGCCGGGAACCCGCCGCTCCTTGCCACAGCTGTCGCAACCCAGCTGATCGCCAACTTCTTCGTGGGTAACGGATTCGACCTTCGGGCCGCGGATCGGGCCGTGGCAATGGATGATTCGCAATCCGGCATGCCGGCCTTGTTCCGACCGAGCCTGATCTGCGGCATGGTGTTGACTGCCACGGGCCAAACCGAACGGGCGAACAGTCTGCTGCGTTCCGTGGCCTCGGACAGCCGGGTATTGGGCGACGAGGCAAGCCTCGTGCCGGCACTGTTCTACGTGTCCTGGAATGCTCTTCTCCGGGGCGACATCCATGGCGCGTCAGATGCGGCCGACGAGGCACGCATGATCGCCAGGATGCTCGGCGACGCCGGTTCGCTCGTGCCCGGCTTGACGGCGGCCAGCCGAGTCGCCGGACTACGCGGGCAGGACGAGGACGCAACGCGAGACGCCCTCGAAGCCATCGAGCTTTGTCGAGGATCCGGCTGGACGGCAGGAGCCATCTGGCCGGCCCTCGTCCTCGCTTCGCTGGCTTGGTCACGCGGCGACGCGCCCGGGACTGTTGCCGCCTTGGAGGAGCCGCTCCGTGCCCATGACACAGGCGGCTTCGTGGACGAGGTAATGCCGTTTCGCGGCGACTTCCTCGAAGCGCAATTGGCGTTGGGCAAACGCGACGAAGTCGACGCTGCCCTCAGAGCGCTCGAGCAACCGTCATATCCACGGGCTGGCCACCTCGTCGATGCGATCGCAAGTCGCGTTCGGGCGATCTGGCTATCGTCGGCTGCTCGCCACCACGACGCAGCGGAGACGATCAGCCGATCCGTCGTCAGCCTGGGTCGAATGGACCCCTTCCCATACGAGTTGGCTCGAACCCTTCTGGCGAAGGGCCTCGTTGAACGACGCGCGAAACGCCGGGCGGCGGCGCGGGTCTCATTTGAGACCGCCCTTGCGGCGTTCGAGCGATTGGGCGCTCGTCCCTGGGCAGATCGGACACGGGAGGAGATCAGGCGCCTAGGCGGCACGAGTCCTAATGAACTCACGGCAACGGAGTCCCAAGTGGCCCGATTGGCCGCGCGCGGCCTGACCAATCGCCAGGTATCCGAACTGGCGTTCGTCACTCCGAAAAGCGTCGAGGGGATCCTGGATCGGGTCTACAGAAAGCTTGGCATTCGTTCGCGAGCCGAGTTGGGCGCCTGGGCGGCCTCGGTACGCGACGAGGCGGAGCGAGGCTGATCGAGTCCCGCTGGCAGGAAGGTCCCATGGGCCCAACGGACGGGTGTCGGCGGAGCATCCAACCGGGATTCCCCCATTTCACAGCACTCATCCGACATGCATTGCTACCGGCATCCGGAGCCACGCGAGCCAGACGGCAATCTGCGGGGCTCCCGCGGAGTCGAAAGCGGCGACATGACCGCCATGTCGTCGCTGGAACCTACAAAGGAGGGAACGGATCTCGACGGCAGCCGCGGCGTGCCGATCACCTGCCCGGTCGACACGCGATTCGTTCTGGATCAGGAGATCAGGCTCAAGCTGGCCACGACCACCGGATGTGAGGTCCTTGTCTTCGGGTGATCGTGCGTCCGGCGATCGAGTGCGGTCGGCCGGGCGCGTCGGCGGCCGACCACTCGCGGTCGCCGGGCGAGCGCCTCAGTCGAGCGTGAAGTCGTCGGGGTCCTGGTAGCGGCCGGTCCGTTGGAACTCGATCTGCATGAGGATGTCGTTGAGCAGCGACGACGCCCCGAAGCGGAACCAGTCGGGGCTCATCCAGCGCGGACCGAGCGTCTCGTACAGGACGACCAGGTACTGGATCGCCTCCTTGGCGACCCGGATCCCACCGGCCGGCTTCATGCCGACCTGGCGCCCGGTCGAGCGCTCGAAATCGCGGATGGCCTCGAGCATGACCAGGGTGACCGGCAGGGTGGCGGCCGGCGCGACCTTGCCGGTCGAGGTCTTGATGAAGTCGGCGCCCGCGGCCATCGCCAGGACGCTGGCGCGCCGGACGTTGTCGTAGGTCTCGAGCTCGCCGGTCTCGAGGATCACCTTGAGGTGCGCCTCGCCGGCCGCCTCCTTGACCTCGACGATCTCCTCGAACACCGTCAGGTAGTCGCCCGACAGGAAGGCGCCGCGGTCGATGACCATGTCGACTTCGTCGGCACCGGCGTCGACCGCCGCGCGGACCTCGGCGACCTTGACGTGACGGAAGGTCTGACCGGACGGAAACCCCGTCGCGACACTGGCGACCTTCACGGTCGAGCCGCGAAGGGCGGCCTTGGCCTCGGCCACCAGCGCCGGATAGACGCACACCGCCGCGACCGACGGGATCGTCGGGTCGCCGGGCTGCGGCCGCATCGCCTTGACGCACAAGGCCCGGACCTTGCCCGGCGTGTCCTTCCCCTCGAGCGTCGTGAGGTCGATCATCGACACGGCCAGGTTGAGCGCCCACAGCTTCGAGGCCTTCTTGATCGAGCGCTTCTTGAGCTCGTCGACCCGCTGGTCCACGCCGACCTGGTCGACCGCGGTGACCCGGCCGAGGAGGTTCCCGAGCGGGCCTGGTCGCGCGTCCCAGGCGCGGATCAACTCGTGCGCACGCTCGCGCGCGAGGGATTCCGGGTGTCGCGTGGCGGTCATGGGACGGAGAGGATACACCCGCTCCGAGGGTGTTCCGCAGGGCGACCCGCCCGGCCTCGTTCCGTGTCGAACACGGCCCGTCGATGCCGTCAGCGTCCGCCGTGGACCCGAGGGACCGGCGGCAGGCCGCGCTTCCCGTCCACCAGGAAGTGGCGGAACCAGTCCGCCACGATCCTCAGGTTCTCGGCGCGCCGGAACGGCGTGCCCGAGCGCGTCAGGTCGTGGGTCTCCTCCGGTACGCGCATCAGCCGGACCGGCCGGCGAAGCGAGCGGAGCAACGTGAAGAGGGCCTCGGCCTGGCCGATGGTGGTCCGGATGTCGTGCTCCGAGTGCTGGATGAGCAGCGGGGTCCGGATCCGGTCGGCGTAGCTGATCGGCGAGATCGCCCGGAAGTAGGCCGGGTCCGACCAGGGCGTCGCCTCGAACTCGAACGTGGCCCAGTCCCCGCCGCTGATGTCGCCGGTCATGAACAGCATCGTCATGTCGCTGACGGAGCGGCAGGTCATCGCGGCGCGGAAGCGCGGGTCGTGGGCAACGATCCAGTTCGTCAGGTAGCCCCCGTACGAGCCGCCGGTGACGCCGAGACGCTCCGGGTCGGCGAGACCGTCGGCCACGAGCCCATCGACGCCGGCCAGCACGTCGCGCATCGGGCCGGGACCCCAGTCGCGATGGTTGGCGTCGTTGAACGCCTGGCCGTAGCCCTCCGACCCCCGCGGGTTGCAGCAGAAGACGCCCATCCCGGCCGCGGCGAGGAGCTGGAACTCGAGCGACGGGGACCAGCCGTAGAGCGTGTGGGGGCCGCCGTGGATCTCGACGACGAGCGGGCGCGCGCCGCCGGACCCCGCGTGACCGGTCGCGTCCGCGGGCGCCAGGAACCACCCCTGGATCCGCCGGCCGTCGACGGTCGACGTCCGCTCGCGCGGCTCCCGCAGGTCGATCTCGGCCAGCAGGTCGGCATTGAAGGACGTCAGCCGGCGCGGCGTGGGGACCGGGGCCCGTGCGCCGGACGCTCCCGCCTTCGCGGGCCCGCCGCCGCGCGCCGTTCCGCCGCCCGGCCGGTCCACGTCCATGACCCACAGGTCGGGCGGCTCGGTCGGCGACGACCGCAGGAAGGCGATGCGGGCACCCTGCGCATCCCAGTCGGAGACGTAGTGGCGGCCCTCGGTGAGCCGCTCCAGCTGCCCGTCATCGACGGAGATCCTCCACAACTCGTAGGCGCCGTCGACGGGGGCGCTGAAGCCGATCCACCGGCCATCGGCGGACGGCACGAGCCGTGGCCCGCTCTCGACCGTCACGTCGCTGTTCATCACGGCGCCGGGCATCAGATCGTGCGCGGCCGACAGGTTGCGGCCACCGGTCGGCGACGCGTCCGAGCCGTCTGCCGCGAACCGCCAGATGTCGTTGCGGCTTCCGGCGCGACCCTCGAAGCGGTGGCCGAGCGCGACCACCGCGGTGCCGTCCGGCAGGAACGCGGGCCAGCCGAAGAACGACCGCGGGCCCCGGGTGAGCGGCGTGACCGTCCGGGTCGCCACGTCGACGACGTGGATGTCCTGTCGACCGAACAGGTCCGGATCCCGGCGCCGGTTCGAGCTGAACGCGACCCGCCGGCCATCGGGCGACCAGGCCGGCTCGCGATCGGCCACGGGGCCGTCCGTCA
>JACQEF010000183.1 GCA_016200745.1 Chloroflexota bacterium
CGGCCGCGGCGGCCGCGGCGCTGCCGCCACCCCAGCTCAGCATCACCGCCGTCACCGAATCGAGGTCGAGGACGACGATGCCGACGATCAGGCCGGCCATCACCAGCATCGCGATCAGGTCGTTGACGATCGCCGTCTGGCCGCGACGGCTCGTAAACAGGACGAATCGCCAGGCGTCCTGGACGAGCAGGCCCGGCATGGCCACGGCCAGCGCGATCAGCGCCATGCCGAGATCCCCGCCGACCACCGCTCCGATCGCCAACGAGACACCGGTCCCGATGACGCCGAGCAGGAGAGCCACGCCGGTCGATTCGGCGACACCACGGCGGAACTCCTCTTCGTCCCGGGCGCCGAACCGGATCGTGAGGGGCTGGGTGGCGAACCCGCGAGCCACGTTGAGAGCGACGAGGTAGACCGCGAAGGCAACGCCGAAGGCGCCGAACTCGGTGGGCGACACCAGGCGCGCCACGACCACGCCGAGCGCGAAGTTCGCCAGGCTGACGAGACCCTGATCGATGACGGCCCAGCCCGCACGCCCCACGAGGTGGATGGTCGGGACGTGGATCAGTCCCCGAACCCGACGCGCGACGTTCATGGCCGGCCGCCCGTCGAGGGCTCGGACACGTCGCTGTCAGGCGACGGATCGCCCCAGCCGAGGAGCAGGCTCAGGGCGCACCCGGCCACGAGCACGAGCCCGGTCTCGTGGGCGAGCCGCATCAGGACGAGCGCCACGGCGAAGGCCAGCAGGCCGAGCGCGAGCGCGTTCGACGCCAGGCGGATCCAGCGGGTCTGGCCCGCGGCCGTCAGGCCGGCCATCGCCAGCGATGCCACGGCGGCGGTTGCCATGCCGGCCCGGACGTCGATGCCGATCGATCGCGTTGCTCCGACCAGCACGTGGCCGAACGCCGCCGCCACGACGAGCCACATCCCGACGCGAACGGCGCGCGCGAGGCGCCATCGTGCCCAGCCCCGGATCACCGCGCCCGGCCTGTTCGTGGTCGTTCCGAGTCGTTTCGCTCCATCGCACGGGCGACTGTACCTTCCGGGCGACGAACCGGCGCGCATGGCCCTCGTACAATCAGAGCGCCCACGACCCCAACCGACCGAAGGCCGCGAGAATGGTATCCGCCGACCGACTCAGGACCTCAACGACGGGATTCCGCCGGCGCAGGATGCAGCAGTTCTTCCGGACCCTCGAGCCCGAACCGGGCACGCCGATCCTCGATGTCGGATACGAGGGCCCGATCGTCTACGTCAACATCGTGCCACCGGACCAGATGCCGCCGATCCCGGCCGGATCGACCTATGTCCAGGCCGACGGCTGCGATCTGCCATTCGGCCCAGGCGAGTTCGCGACCGTCTTCTCGAACTCGGTCATCGAACACGTCGGCGACTGGGATGCGCAGGCTCGCTTCGCCCGCGAGATCGAACGCGTGGGACGGCGGTACTGGGTCCAGACGCCCAATCGCCGGTTCCCGATCGAGCCGCACCTGAACTTCCCCTGTTTCCAGTGGCTGCCGGCACCGGCCGCCCGATTCGTGGTCGCGAAATGGCCGCTCTCGTTCCACCGCCGGGACGGGCTGACGCCGGACGAGGCCTGGCAGGCCGTCGAGCGAACGCGTCTCCTCTCGATCGGGGATATGCGCCGGCTGTTCCCCGGCGGCACGATGTGGCGGGAGAACGCCTTCGGCCTGACCAAATCGATCGTCGCGATTCGCACCCGACCTTCGCGCGATCCGGGCGGGCCGACCCGGAGGTTGCCCGAACCCGGGATCGACTAGGTACCATTCCCTATGTCCCGCCCGGGCCGGGGCGAACACCATGGCCGATCCCAAGGCATGGAGGCGCGGCGGCCGGATCACGTGACCCAGGCGGGTAGCGCGAGGGTTCGAGGAGGAAAGACAGCATGACCCGCAGGCGGACGAGCTCGGCGGCCGTGAGACTCACGGCGATCGTCGCGGCGGTGATGCTGGCCGTCCTGGCACCGGCTGGCGTCGATGCGACCCCGCCGTGCGGCGTCCCGGCGCTCAGCGTGACCATCGACGTCTCGAGCCGATCGTGCCAGACGGTCCGTGTGGACTACCGGGTCGAGTGGCAGGGGATGACGCCGGACGCCGCAGGCGGACCGGTCACGGTCGAGCTGCTGGCCACGCCCGGCGACTACTTCCTGACCTCCGCCAGCCTCGATGCGGGGCACAAGGCGGACAAGGCCAAAGGCAAGGTCCGTGACGAGCTGATCCGCGAGAGCGGGTTCTTCGACCACCAGACCTATCCGGGGCTCGCCTACCAGATCGTGGTCCGGGCGGGGGCGATGGAGGCACGGAGCACCGAGGTCGCGATCCCGGAGTGCGTACCGATGGCTCCGACCGAGGGTCCGGCGGCGGGCGGCACGGTCGTCACCGTGACCGGCGGCGGGACCTTCGGCGGGGATCCGTTCACGATGGCCACGCTGATCACCGTCGGCGAGACGTCCGACGTCACCCCGATCGGCGTCGGCGCGGATGGCAGCTGGCTCCAGTTCGTGACGCCGGCGGGGCCGAGTGGAACCTGCGTGGCGGTCTTCACCCAATCGCCGGGCCTGCCCTTCCCGCTTCCCCCGTTCTGCTACGGCGCCTAGCGGGATTCTTCCGGCAGCGAGGGACATCCAGCCCCCGCTGACCGTATGATTCCGCCGGACCATCAAGGGTCCTCGCCACGGGCCGCTGACGCTGGAGGGAACGGATGATGCTTGCCCGGCTGCTTTCGATCGTGTCCGGCGCGGCGCTCGCCGTCGGCCTCCCGGGGACGGCCGGGCCGGGTTTCGGGGCCGGTGGCTGCGTGCCGAACGCGCCGTCGTCCGCGCGCGTGGGCAGCCCCCTCGAGATCCGCGGCACGGGTTTCCCGGCATCGAGCGCCGTCGACGTCACGTTCGTGGTGGATGGCGGGACACCCGACGCCTTCTCGATCCAGAGCGAGGCCACGGGTCGTCTGTCGATCAGCCTGACCCCGGAAGCCGCCGACGAGGGCGTCACCACAGTCACCGCGACGTCTGGGAGCGCCTGCTCGGCGACCGTGACGTTCACGGTGGTGGGACCCAACGATCCCGCGCCGACGTCCGCACCGGCGGCATCCCAGGCAGCGGCTGGCACATCGACCGCCCCAAGCTCGGCGCCACGTACCGACACCGTGCTCGCGGCCTCGACCGACGCGGCGGTCGGATCGTCGGCGCCCTGGCTGCTCGCCCTGGGCTGTCTTGCCATCGGGATCGGAAGCCTGGCCGCGGCCCGGCGGCGACGGAGCCGCTAGACTGCCGGGCGCCCTTGCCGCAGCCATGACCGGCGGCACGGAACACCCATAGCCGTGGAACCGCGCGTGCTCCTGTTCCTCGGAATCGTCGGATGCGGGGCGGTGATCCTTGCCATCCGAGCTCGCAGGGCGCGGCAGCCCGATCGGCTCGACCGGTCCGCACGCGAGCGGATCGCGGAGCGGCTCGTCCAGATCCGCGCCTCCGGCCACCCGAGCGAGCGAGCCGTCCATCCGACGACGGATCCACGGCTCCGACTCTGGCTCGACGCCTCCGTCGTGCTCATCGTGGTCGGCGTGGCGATGATCGCCATGCTGACCGTCACCGGTCCGCCGAGCCCACGAGGTAGCGTGCTCGGCGTCACCGGGACGCCCCGACCGACCGAAGATCCGGGAGCGGCCGCGTCGCGCGACACGACCTCGGCCGTGGCCAGTCCCAGCGAGTCGCCGGCCACGACCGCCCCCCGGTCATCGGCACCCGGCGCGACGGACACGCCCGCCATCGCTTCGGCCGCCCCGGTGCGACCGCCATCCCCCGCGCGATCCCCCTCCCCGATCATCGAGCCGGGCGGCGGCCGAACCCCGTCCCCGGATCGGATGGCGGTGCTGAGAGCGTGTCGCAACCGCGCCGACTGCTATGTCTACGTCGTCCGGCGAGGCGACAACCTGAGCAGCATCGCCCACTGGTTCGGGATCCCGCTCGCCACGGTCGTGGCGATGAACCCGCACATCCGGGAGCATGCCCTGCGCCCCGGCGACCGGATCACCCTGCCGACGCCGCGTCGCTGATCACCGTTCGCCGCGGCGGTCCGGGCTGGACCCGCCGGCGTCGGCCAGCCGCTCCTCGTATCGCGCGTCGCGCCAGGCCAGGGCGGCCTTCAGCCCGTCCCGCCGGACGATCGCATCCCACTCGCGCTGCTCGGGCGTGCCGGCCGCGTTGATGATCGCCCCGAGGTCCAGCCCGGCCTCCACCGCGAGCCGGAACCCGGCGACGTCCATCGCCCGGTTGAGCATCGCCTTCGTCGGGCCCATCACTTCGGGCGGCGTCCTGGCCAGGCGATCGGCCAGGGCGTCGACCTCGGCGGCGAGCCGTTCGGCGGCCACGACCCGGTTGACGAGGCCGATCCGCTCCGCCTCCACCGCGTCGATCAGGTCGCCGGTCAGCAGCAGCTCGCGGGTCTTCTTCTGGCCGATCAGGTACGGCATGAGCAGCGTCACGGGCGCCGAACCGTAGCGGATCTCCGGCTCGCCGAGCCTGGTCCCCGCGGCCGCCACGACGAGGTCGCAGGCCATCGCGAGCTCGAGGCCGCCGGCCAGCGCGTAGCCGTGGACCTGGGCGATGACCGGCTTGGGGCAATCCAGGATCCGGAGCGTCGCCGCGACGTCCGCCGCGAGCAGCTCGCGCCAGCGTACGGGACCCGGGGCCTCGCCCTCGGCTTCCTCGGTCAGGTCGTAGCCCGAGGAGAAGGCTCGTCCCGCGCCTTCGATCACGATCACCCGGATGTCCGGGTCGGCCGCCGCCGCGTCGACGGATGCCGAGAGCGCTTCGACGAGCTCGCCCGACAGCGCGTTGAGCTTGGCCGGCCGGTTCAGGACCAGGCGGACGCCCCATGGCGCCGCCCGGGTGAGCAGGACCGATTCGTCAGCCATCGCCCATCGCCTCCAGCACGACCAGCGCGTCGACCGCCACGGCGCCAGTGCCGGATGCGACGACCGGGTTGAGGTCGACCTCGAGGACGTCCGCCCGCTCGACCGCCAGGCGCCCGAGCGCAACGATCATCGACGCCACCGCGTCCCGGTCGACCGGGGGCGCACCCCGCACGCCAGCGAGGAGCCGCGCCCCCCGGAGCTCGTCGAGCATCGCGCCGGCCTCCGCGGCGTCGACGGGCGCCAGCCGGATCGCCACGTCGTCGAGCAGCTCGGTCAGCGTCCCGCCGAGCCCGACCACGACCACCGGGCCGAACAGCGGATCGCGTCGCATCCCGACCAGAAGTTCGATCCCGGGGGTCGCCATCGGCTGGACCAGCAGCCCGCGCACGGCGAGGCCGTGTCGCGGGCCAGTCTCGAGCAGCAGCCGGGCTGCCTCGGCGACGGACGCGCCAGCCGATAGGCCCAGGGCCACGCCGCCGACATCGGTCTTGTGGTCGAGACCGGTCGCATCGAGCTTCAGGGCGACGGGACCGCCGAAACGACGCGCCGCATCGACCGCTCCGTCCGCGTCGACGACCGGGACAGCGTCGATCGTCCGGATTCCGGCCGCTCGCAGGAGCTCGAGGCTGTCGACCTCGGCCAGGGTGATCGACGGCCGCACGCCGGTCCGCGAGTCGAACCCGAGCGGCGACGGATCGGCGCCGAAGGAAGTCCGGTCGGCGGCGATGGCCGCCCAGGCCGGCCGCCACGGCCCGTTCGCCAGCCGCCGCTCGCGCCGCCGTTCCCACGTGGCGAGCCCGGCGATCGCCCGGAACGCCTCCATGGCACCGCGCAGCAACGGGGCACCGTCGCCGTCCGTGTCGAGCACGGCCTTGGTCTCGGGCGGCGGCTCGCCGGACGTGAGCGAGACATACACGGGGAGGATCTGCGGCCGGTCGCGCGTGGCCGCGAGCAATTGGTCCACGACCTCGTTGGCCGTCGCCACCTCGGACGGCAGCGACCGGTACGGGAAGTCGTGGACCAGCACGAGCACGTCGTAGGCACCCGAGCCCGCCATCGCCTCGAAGGCGGCGCGGTAGGCGGTCGGTGGATCCGCGGCGCCCCAGGGATCCAGGGGGTTGCCGACGTAGCCCATGGTCGGCAGGGCCGCGAGGATCTGCGACCGTGCCGCCTCGGGGATCGGCGGCAGGTCGACCCCGGTCGACGGCGCCAGGTCGGCGATCAGCGAGCCCTCGCCGGTCGAGACCGTCACGACGGAGCCCCTCGACGAGCTCGGCCGCCTCGAGCAGCTCGTCGAGGTCGCGACAGCGGATGACCCCCGCCGCGTCGAGCGCGGCGTCGGTCGCCCGGGCCTCGCCCGCGAGCGAGCCCGTGTGAGCGATCGCGGCGGTCCTCGCCTGTGCGCTGCGCCCGACCTTGACGGCCATGATCGGCTTCCCGAGCTCGAGCGCCCGGTCGGCGAGCGCGAGGAACCGCTCGGGGCGCTTGAACCCCTCGACGAACAGGATCACGGAGGTCGTCTGCGGGTCGTCGAGGCAGAAGGCCAGGTAGTCGCAGATGTCGAGGGCCACCTCGGACCCGCAGCTGACGATCCGCGAGAACCCGACGCGCGACCCCGAATGAACGAAGGCGTCGGTCACCGAGCCCGACTGTGCGATCCCGGCGACCCCGCCCCGGGGCAGGTACGGCGAGACGTCGCCGATGTAGGTGGCGGCGTTCGAGGTGAGGTCGATGACGCCCATGCAGTTCGGGCCGACCAGGGCGAGCCCATGCTCCCGGGCGATCCGCCCCACCTCGGCCTGCATCGCCGCGGCTGCCTCGCCGCCCTCGACGACGCCACCACCCGGGATGATCACGGCCGGAATGCCGGCCGCCGCGGCCGCCTGGGTCACCGACGCGGCACGCAACGGGTTGAGCGCCACGATCGCGACATCGGGTCGCTCGGGCAGGTCCTCGAGCGACGGGTGACAGGGCTGGCCGTGAAGCTCGGTGTACCTCGGGTTGACGAAGTGGCAACGGGTTGCGCTGCCCATCACCCGGAGATTGTCGCGGACGGTCTCGGCGATCCACGAGCGCGGCGACGCCCCGACGACCGCGACGCTCCGGGGCGCGAAGAGCGGTCGGAGGTCGATGGGGCGAGCGGTCCCGGCGATGGGTGCCGGCTCGATCATCCGACGACCCGGTCCACGCCGCGCTTCTCGAGCGCCCGGGCGATGACCAGCCGCTGGATCTCCGACGTCCCCTCCCAGATCCGGTCGACCCGCAGTTCGCGGAGAAAGCGCTCGGGGGCGAACTCGCGCATGTACCCTCGGCCACCGAATACCTGGACTACGCGGTCGGCGCAGCGATAGGCGGCCTCCGAGGCGAACAGCTTGGCCAGCGACGCCTTCGCATGGACCACCTTTCGGTCAGCGCCGTTGTCGGCCATCCAGGCGCATTGCCGGGTGAGGAGCTTGGCCGCGGCCGCGTCGGCCGCCGAATCGGCCAAGGGGAAGCTGACGCCCTGGAAGTCGTAGATCCGCTCGCCGAACTGGATCCGCTCGGTGGCCCAGCCGACGGCGAGCGCGAGGAGGCGCTCCATCGCGCCGGCGCATCGCGCGCCGATATGGATGCGCTCCTCGACGAACCACTCGTTCGTCAACTCGTTGGCCTGACCGATCCCGCCCAGGATCGCCGAGGCAGGCACGCGCACGTCGCGGAGCACGAACTGGGGATGCCGGTCGGCGAACGTGTGCGTGTAGTCGGGATCGTGCTGGATCTCGAGGCCGGGCCTGTCGTAGTCGACCAGGAACAGCGTCGGGTGGCGATCCTCGCCCTCAACGACGTTGCAGTGGAAGATCATGAAGTCGGTGTCGTCCGGGCCGGTCACGAACCACTTCTCGCCGTTGAGGAGATAGTCGCCGGTCGCGGGATCACGCACCGCCGTCGCCTGGATCGCGCGGGCGTCCGATCCCGCGCCATCCTCGGTGATCGCATAGCTGCCCGTGCGCTCGCCTCGGAGGGACGGCTCGAGGTAGCGCCGGCGCTGGTCGTCGTCCGCGTACAGCAGGACGTTGTAGGCACCGGGGATGTATGACCACAGGCCCCCGGTCGACTGTCCGAGTTGCTCGTGGACCAGCACCTGCTCGAGCACCGACCAGCCCTGCCCGCCGATCCCGCGGGGAAGCGAACCGCCATGGAGGCGCGCCTCGATCGCCGCTTCACGGATCGGCCGGCCCCATCCGCGCGGCACGTGGCCGCCGGCCCGTTCGAACTCGACCTCGCGGGGCTGGAGCACGTCGTGCACGAAGTCGCGCGCCCGCGCCTGCAGCTCGAGCTGGGCCGGGCTGAGGCTGAATTCCATGCCGGAAGGATGCCCCAGGCAGTGCGACGCCCGACCGTCACGTCGCGGGCCCCGGGACGCGGGCGGTGACCCCTGGCCTCGCTCGAGCCTCGGGTTCCGCGCGGAGGATGACCCGGCGCCGGGACTCAGACCGGCTGGGCCAGCACCATGATCCGGACCTCGGTCATGTCCTCGATCGCCCAGCGCAGGCCCTCGCGGCCGAGGCCCGAATCCTTGACGCCGCCGTAGGGCATGTGGTCGATCCGGTAGGTCGGCACGTCGTTGACGATGACGCCGCCGACCTCGAGCTCGCCGAACGCCCGGAACGCGCCTCCCAGGTCGTTGGTGAAGACGCCGGTCTGGAGGCCGAACATCGAATCGTTGACCCGGGCGATCGCCTCGTCGAGCTCGCGGAAGGGGAACGCCACGACGAGCGGCGCGAAGGCCTCGTTGGAGCAGACCTGGGCGGTCACCGGTACGTCGGTGAGCACCGTGGGCGGGAAGAACGTCCCGTCGGCCTTCCCGCCGAGCAGCAGCTTGCCGCCGAGCGCGACGGCTTCATCGACCCAGCGCTGGGTCCGGCCCGCGGCCGTCGCGTCGACCATCGGCCCGAGGTCGGTCGGCGGGTCGAGCGGGTCGCCGACTCGCAGCGCCGCGGCGCCCGCCACGAACCGTCCGAGGAACTCGTCCCAGACGTCCTCGTGGATGACCATCCGCTGGACGCTGATGCAGACCTGTCCCGCATAGCTGAAGGCGCCGACCAGGCAGCGCTTGACCGCCCAGTCCAGGTTCGCGCTCTTGTCGATGATCACGCCG
>JACQEF010000184.1 GCA_016200745.1 Chloroflexota bacterium
ACCCGGCCTGGATCGGCTTCCCTGTCGTGGAACGGCTGCGCAAGGCGACCGGGCGCCCGGTCACGATCGTCAACGACGCGGATGCGGCGGGCATCGCCGAGATGCGCTTCGGCGTCGGCAAGGGGCATCGGGGGGTGGTCATCTTCCTGACCCTCGGGACCGGGGTCGGCTCGGGCGTGTTTCTCGACGGCAAGCTGGTCCCGAACACCGAGTTCGGCCAGATGGAGATCCGTGGACGCCCGGCCGAGCGCCGCTCGGCGGCAGCTGCGCGCGTCCGCCGCGGGCTTTCCTGGAAGGCCTGGGCGCAGGACCTCGATGAGCACCTCGACCGGATCGACAAGCTGATGTGGCCGACCCTCATGATCCTGGGCGGCGGCGTCAGCAAGCGCGGCGATCAGTTCATTCCGCGGCTGACCGTCCGGCCGCCGGTGGTGGCTGCCCAGCTGCGCAACGACGCGGGGATCATCGGCGCGGCGATCGTGGCAGCCGAACCGCCGCCCGGAGTGGTGGACGCGGAGGATCACGCGGGCTGACCCGCGCCGGGAACGGTCAGGCCCGGTCGCGCAGGTCCCGGAGGATCCTCGCCGCCCCGGACACGATCAGGTTCTCGCCGGCGACCAGCACTCGGTCGGCGGCCGGGTTGGGCTCGTAGTCGTGGTCCCCGCGGACGATCGCCAGCGCGAAGATCCCGTCCTCGCGCAGCGCCGCGACGGTCCGGCCGGCGAGCGGCCCGTCCGCGGCGATCTCGACCTCCTCGATCGAGAATGCGAGCTCGCCGTGCGACAGCGCGAAGTCGATGAAGTCGGCCACCCGTGGACGCACGGCGAGCTCGGCGATCTGCCGGCCGGCGCGCGAGTACGGAGAGACCACGCGATCGGCGCCCGCATGCAGCAGCTTGGCCTCGGAGCCGGTCTCGTTGGCGCGCGCGACGATGAACAGCCCGGGATTGAGGGCGCGTGCCGACAGCGTGACGTAGACGTTGTTCGCGTCGGAGTCGATCGTGGTGATCAGGCCGCGGGCGCGGTCGATGCCCGCCGCCGCCAGGACCGCGTCGCTGGTGGCGTCGCCGACCACGACGAGATGACCGTCGTGCTCGGCGGTGACCAGCGAGGCCGGGTTGATGTCGACCACGACGAACCGCTCTCCGGCGTGGGCAAGCTCGCGGGCGACGGTCGAGCCGACGCGCCCGTAGCCGCACAGGATCAGGTGCCCGCGCAGCGCGGCCACCGACTGGGTCATCCGCTTCGCCTCCCTTCGTCCGCTCGCCGCCTCCGACAGGACCGCCTCGGCGACGATGCCGACCGATCCGAAGATGATCCCGACCCCGGCGATGGCGACCAGGATCGTCCACGCCCGGCCGAGCCCGTCGAGCTCGCGGACCTCTCGATAGCCGACGGTCGTCAGCGTGATCCCGGTCATGTAGATGGCATCCCCGAGCGGCCAGCCGAGCACCAGGTAGCCGATGCTGCCGATCGCCACCACCAGGGCGACCGCGGCGATCCACAGCCGGACGTGCGATCCGCCGAACTGGGCGAGGGCGCCGAGCCGCATGGCCCGATGCTACCAGCGCACCCGGTCCCGACTGAGGGCCGTTCGGACTGTTCGTCCGGGGGTCGCGTCGTATGATCCCCGCACCGATCCGCAGCTTGCCGACGCACCCGAAAGGCCCCGAGATGACCACCCCCATTGCCGAGTCCTCCGCCCCCACGGCGGCCCGCATGATCATCGGCGGCGAGGCCGTCGAGGCGGCAGACGGCCAGACGTTCGAGGTCGTCAACCCGGCGACCGGCAGGGTCATTGCCACCGCCCCGCAGGGTGGCCCGGTCGACGTCGATCGGGCCGTGGCGGCGGCGCAGCGCGCCTTCGAGGATCGCAAGGGCTGGGCCAGCTGGGCCGCCGGCAAGCGCGGTCGGGCCCTCGCCAAGCTGGCGGCCCTGATCAAGGAGCACACGGATGAGCTGGCGGGCCTCGAGAGCCGCAATGTCGGCAAGCCGATCTCGGGGGCGCGCGGCGAGGTCACCGGCGCCGGCCTGGTCTTCGATTACTACGCCGGCGCCGCCAACAAGATCTTCGGCCAGACGATCCCGGTCTCCAAGCCGGGCCTGGACCTCACGCTGCGCGAGCCGATCGGGGTGGTCGGGCTGATCGTGCCCTGGAACTTCCCGCTGCTGATGGCCTCGTGGAAGGTCGCTCCGGCGCTGGCGGCCGGCAACACCGCGATCCTCAAGCCGGCGAGCTACTCGCCGTTGACGGCCATCCGCCTGGCGGAGCTGGCACTGGAGGCCGGCATTCCGGCGGGGGTCCTGAACGTGGTCACCGGGCCGGGCGGCTCCGCAGGCGCGGCACTCGCCGGGCACCTCGGCGTCGGCAAGGTGGCGTTCACGGGCGAGACGACCACCGGCCAGGAGATCATGCGGCTGGCCTCAGGCAACGTGAAGAAGGTCTCGCTCGAGCTCGGCGGCAAGAGCCCCAACATCGTGTTCGCCGACGCCGACCTCGAGAAGTTCGCCCGCGAGTCACCCTATTCGGTCTTCGACAACACCGGGCAGGACTGCTGCGCGCGGAGCCGGATCCTGGTCGAGCGCTCGGCCCACGAACGGGTCGTGGAGCTGTTCGCGGAGGCGACGCGGAAGGTCGTCGTCGGCGATCCGGCCGACACGGCCACCGAGGTCGGGACCATGGTCAGCTTCAAGCAGCGCGACCGCGTCAAGGACTACATCGAGATCGGCCTGGCCGAGGGCGCCACGCTGGTCGTCGGTGGCGGCGAGCCGCAGGACCCGGCGCTGGCCGGCGGCGCCTACCTGATGCCGACCGTCTTCGACGGCGTCTCGAACGACATGCGCATCGCCCGCGAGGAGATCTTCGGACCGGTCGTGTCGATCATCGCCTTCGACACCGAGGAGGAGGCACTTCGGCTGGCCAACGCCACGCCGTACGGGCTATCCGGCTCGATCTGGAGCCGTGACATCGGCAAGGCGCTGCGGACGGCGCGCGGCCTGCAGTCGGGCGTGATCAGCGTCAACTCGAACAGCTCGGTCCACACCGAGGCGCCGTTCGGCGGGTACAAGATGTCGGGGATCGGCCGGGAGCTCGGGATGTCCGCGCTCGACCTGTACACCGAGGTCAAGAACGTCTTCATCGACCTGAGCTGAGGGCGGCCTGCCTCGAGCCGCTGCGACCGGGCGGCCTCAATTCGGCGGAACCTGCACCAGCAGACTCTTGTGGCCGATTCGCGGGTCGGCGGGG
>JACQEF010000185.1 GCA_016200745.1 Chloroflexota bacterium
GTCTGGACGCCGCTCTTGAGGATGCGTGGGTTCTGCCCGATGACCTCTTCGCGCGAGTACCCAGAGACCTGCGAGAAGGCCGGGTTGACGTACTCGATGCTCGCCGACGCATCCGTGATGACGATGGCGTCCGCAGATTGCTCGATGGCCATCGCCAGGCGATGGAGCTCGGCCTGGGCGGCATGGTGATCTGACACGTCCCGGACCGACTGGACGAAGCCGTCGCCGAGCTTCGAGGCACCAACGTCCACGAATTGGTCGAGCGCGCCATTCGCCGCATCGGGATCGACGTACCGGAAGTCCTCCGCCTTGAAGGGCACGCCCGTCTCGACGACCCGGACGTAGGCGTCGAACAGGCCGTTCGTGCGGTGAGCCGGGAACAGCTCCAACAGCGTGTGGCCCACCTGCTCGGCCGCGGTGACGCCGCCCGTCCGGGCCATGGCAGGGTTCGCGTACTCGATGCGGAAGTCGACGACCCTGCCAATTTCGTCCCGGATCGAGGACAGGATGCTCGTGCCGTCGACCATAGTGTCCAGGGCGGTTCGCAGCCGGCCTTCGCTGGCCTCCAGGGCATCCATGGCTCGGCGTCGTTCGGTGACGTCGTTGCCGACTGCGACCATGCCCACGATCTCGCCCCGGTCACCGCGGAGGTACGCGCTCGACCAATCGACCAGCCGGACCTCTGCGTCTCGCGCCAGGATCGGGGCGCTGCGACACCGTTTCGAACCAGTCCTGTCCGATGATCTCGGCTGGCGGGCGGCCCATGAGGTCGAGCAGGTAGCGGTTCGCGAAGATGACCGTGCCCTCGCGGTCGAGCATCACGGCTGCGACGCTGACATCCGAGAGGGCCTCGCGGAAGCGACGCTCGGAGATGGCCAGCGCCTCGGCGAGGCCGGCACTCGCCCCCTCCACGCGGCGCGTCCCCTCGATGATCCAGCCCCCGACGATCACGAACGTGACCAGTTCCAGGACGACCAGCGTCGCGATGGCGCTCGCGGCATTCCGGCTGACGGGCTGCCCGAAGTTGATGGCCAGCATCCCGGCAACCGGGAGGACGAGGATGACGACGACCACGAGCCGCCGGGCAAGCCGGCCCGACAGGTGCGGGTCGCGCAGCAGTCGGGTCAGGCCGTGCTCCGCGTCCGAGGCGACGATCGCGCTCGCGAGCGCGATGAACCCGAGGGAGGTGGGGAAGGCGATCCTCGTGTCCGAGCCGATCGACGTGAGCTGCGCGGCGCCATAGGCGTAGCCGAGCACCCCGAGCGCCCCGACGGATCCTGCGACGAGCGCCAGTACCTCGCTCGGATGGATGCCGCGCCACGTACGGCCGAGGAGGAGCAAAGCGCCCGCGGAGGCCCCGAACCCGACGACCGACACGATGGCCATCCGGCCCGGATACGGTGCTCCCTGGGCAGCGACGTCCTTGAACAGCAGGTTGTCGACCCCGAGGTCGACGCGGGCGACGTACTCGATTGCCGTCACGATCACGACCAGGCCAACGACCGCCGCGAGGAGACCGACGAAGCGCTTGCCGCGCCCGGTGGCATGCACCACGATGGCAGCACCGGTCAGGGCGAGGAGGACCGCCGCGTTGGCCTTCGTCGGCAGGGTGCCGGGCAGGAACGAGGTCAGGGAGTACGCGCTGAATGCCCATCCCGCGAGGACGACGAGGCCGAGGCCGAGCGCCACGCAACCCAGGAGGCGGGGACCCGCGATGGCGGCGCCCAGGCTCGCGCCCCCTTCGCTCTCGTGGGGACGCGGCGTGCTTTGAGCTTTCGCGAGGGAGGGCGCGGACATGGACGGCCAACCGGTACGGTGCCGCGGCCCCTCGACGGGAGCAGACGGACCGCGCCATCGTGCAGCGTGCTGACGCGGCGGGCACCGGTCCGGAAGTACCCCCGGGCGGGTGTCGATCGGCCCGTAGTCGGCCTGCGGTAGCCTTCCAGGCATGACCCATCGCTACAACCTCATGATCAGCGGCACCATCCTGCCGGGGGCTGGTGCGGCGGTCGCATCGGCGATCGCATGGGCCGGCGACACCGTCCTCGCGATCGGGAGCGACATGTCCGTGGGCGAGATCTCCCGCGGCGATTCGCACGTCGTCGACCTTGCGGGCGCCTTCGTCGTCCCGCTGGGCGGGGATCCCGGCGGCGGCTCGCCGGGCGCCGCGACGCTCGAGGTGGGCGGCTTACGTTGCGTTCGTAGCCGCCAGTTGCCCTTTTCGGGAGCTGATCAACCAGCCGCCCGCGGGAGATCTCGAGCGCGTCCCGAACTCTGGCAGATGCTTCGCGCTCGGCGACGCTCAGCCCTCCGCGTCGGCAAATCGGAGGTCGTGGAGGGACATGAGGCGCCGGACGCCGTCCTCGCCAAGATCAACTTCATCAATAATCGAGTGCGGCAGCCCACTCGCGCGCACATACGCGCTCAACCCGATGAGTGCCAGACGACACTCGCCCCGTGTGAGCCCAAGTTGAACGGGCCGCCACTCGACCCGGCAGCGGTCGAGGAACGAAGCAACCTTTGCGTGATCATTGCCCTGAAGGGCCGCCATCAGGACGCACCCAAGCCCAACCAATTCGCCATGCACATACGAGCGTTGGGTGACATCTTCGACTCTATAGGCGAAGTAGTGTTCCGATCCCTCCTCGGGCCCGCTGTGGCCCGCTTCGAGGCACAAAGCATTGATCTCAGCGTATGACGTCACAACCCCAGCCAGGGCGTTGTCGGAGACTCGGGCTATATCATCCGCCATCTGCCAGACACGCTCCAGCACCTGCTCCGAACGGAGCGCCAGTGCGGAGTCGAAGGCAATGTGGCCTGACGAAGCAGCAAGTTTCCAGTCCGTCAGCGCCGTGTAGATCGACAGGAGATCTCCGACCCCCGCGCGATTCAGGCGGGCTGGCGCGGCGCTGATCAAGTCAAGATCCGCAACGATCACGTCGGCGGCAACGAACCCCTGGTAGATGACCTTTCCGGCCCTTCGCACCGCGACGGTGTTGGTCACTGCCGCATCGACGCTGATGATTGACGGGGCGAGTATCAAAGGCGTTCCCGTCTTCCACGCGGCGTATTTCGCGGCGTCCATGGTCACCCCGCCACCGACCGCGAGGATGTAGTCGACCGTTGGGAGCGAACCAACCACCGACTCAAGGCTCGCCTCAGCGAGGGACTGCACGAAGACGGTCGTGAGTGCGCGTTGCCGCAATGCTGGATCGATCAGTCGGGACGGCTCGGGCTGCGTGAAGAGCGCCAGGGTGCCAGGGCGCGAGCCAGCCACCGAGCAGAGGATGCCCCGACCGATACGCAGGTCCGGGTGCAGCGCTCGGTCTAGGACGACCTGGTCGACCATCGAAGCAACTCTCGTACAAGTCGGACGTCTGATAACATACCAGACGAGGTCTCTCACGACTGACAGGGGACACGATGGCATCGACACTGGCGCGACGCGTGGATCAGGATCCGGCGTTCCGGGGGATCGAGGTCCGGGCTGCCTCGGGATTCGGTAGCGTCGTCGATGGCTCGCTCCAACGCCCGTGCTTCAGCAATCGCGGACGTTCCGGCGACTCGATCCGAGCGCGCGCGCGTCGACCGCGTTGATGCGTGTCGTCGTTCTCGGAGGCAGCGGTGCTTCGACCCCCGAACTTTTCGAGGCCCTGAGCTCGTGGCCGGGGGGATCGCACCGGCGTCCTGCGCTCGAGTTCGTCCTCGTCGGGCGGTCTCCTGACAAGCTCCGTGTGGTTGGCGATGCATGTCAACGACGCGCTCCAATGGACGGCAAACCGGTGACGATCGAGGTCTCGACCAACCGACGGTCGTCACTCGAGGGAGCGGACGTGGTCCTTGACCAGGTCCGCATCGGTGGCCTCGCTTCTCGCGCCTTCGATGAGCTATTCCCCCGTGAGTTCGGGATTCCTGGCGAGGAGACCATGGGTCCCGGGGGCTTCGCGAACGCTCTTCGGACGGTTCCCGCCCTTCGGGCCACCTGGTCGGACATCGCCGACGTCGCACCTCGGTCCTTCGTCGTGAACCTGACGAATCCTTCAGGGATCGTGGTGGCAGCGGCCCGTCGCGAGTTCGACATTCACATTGTGTCCGTTTGTGACTCCCCTATGACTCACACGGCGGCGATTGCGGCTCGGCTCGGGCGCGAGGTCGGACGGGTCAGACGTCGGTATGTCGGGTTGAACCATGTCGGATGGTATGTCCCGGAACATCCTGATGAGCTTGTCGACCTTGTCGACCTCGCGGTCGGCGAGACCGATGAAGACGTTGCGGCTCAGGAGGCGATCGGAGCCCCGTACGTACGATTCTATCTTCGCCCCGACGCGATTCTCGCCGGCCAGCGGGGTGGCCCGACGCGCGCCGAAGCTCTGTCTCAGCTTGAATCGGAGCTCGTCGACGCGTACGCCGCCGAAAGGACCGACAGTCCACGGCGAGGCGCAGGATGGTACCGTTGGGCGGTCGTGCCGCTCGTCGATGCGTGGACGAACGGTGGGGGCGAGACCCAGGTCATCGGGCTGGTCGGAGGACCGACCCTGAGCGGTTTGCCACCGGGCGTGATGGTCGAGCAGCCCGTCGACCTCCCGTTGCCCGGTCGCCTTCGACCGCTTCCCGTCGTCGCGCTGCCGCGGCTACCGTCTGCCATCCTTGCGGCGCACGCCGCCTACGAGGCCCTGACCGTCGACGCCATCCTGGCCGGATCTCCGCGCATCGCCCTCATCCGTGCTCTCCTCGCAAACCCCCTAGTCCCCGACGCTGAGCGAGCAGGTCGCCTCGTCGATCGCATCCTCTCTGACTCGCCGCGGATTGACGCGCCGGCATGACTGTGGCCGACTAATGACCCAGGGGTTGTCGGAAGCAATCGCGGAGTCCGCAACGGTGGCGGCCGTCGACATCGGCGCGACGAAGACCCTGGTTACGGTTCGACGGCTGCCGCTTGCGGATCATTGGTCCCGGAGCCCGCGCTCCAGCGCGATGTTCGGAACGTTACGCCACCCAGACGCACATGTTGAGCGGACGGCTGTTGCGATCGAGCGGCTCCTCGCGCCAGACGAGCGACTCGTGGCGATCGGCTGCGCGGCACCAGGGCCTCTCGACCCGGCTACCGGAGTCATCGTCCATTCTCCGAACCTGGGCTGGCGCCTGCTTCCGCTTGCTGACCGGCTCCGGTCGCGACTCGGCGTGTCAGTCACGGTCGACGACGATGGCCGACTAGGAGCTCTCGGTGAGGCCGTCCTCGGAGGCGGGCGCGGTGCACATATCGTCGTGTACCTGACGGTCAGCAGCGGAATCGGATCCGGAATCGTGATCGACGGCGAGGTCGTCCGAGGCGACCACGGCCTCGCGGGCGAAGTTGGTCACCTGACGGTCGACCAAGGCGGACCCACATGCGCATGTGGCAGGCGCGGCGACGTAGAGGCATATGCGGGGGGTCGGTCTCTCGCCCACCGGGCCGTCCGGGCTTGGCCAAACGAAGCACTCAGCGATGGAACCCGAGCACCCCGAGACGCAGCCGGGGTCTTCGCGGCCGCCGTTGCGGGTGACCGAATCGCGGCGATCCTGATCGACGAAGCGACTGAGGCCCTCGCCTGCGCGATCGCGGCGATTGCATCCGCCATTGATCCAGGAGTGATCCTGATCGGCGGCGCACTTGGCCTCGGACAGCGACGGTTTGTTCGGTCTGCCGCGGTTCGAGCGCGCCGCCGGGTACTTACGGCGACCGGGCGGGTGCTCGACGTCAAGCTGGCCAGCCTCGGTGACCAGAGCGTCCTCGCCGGGGCCGCGATTGCCGCAGCGCGGGACGCGAAGCGATCTGGAGCGCACCCGCATGGGTGAGCGGTTCCGCGTCGATATTGCAGCCCAGGGCCCCCTGGTGCGGGCGATTGCCGGCGCCGGACGGCCAGGTGGCGAGCTTGAGGTCGAGCTGCAGGCCGCCGCCCGGCTCATCGGACAGGATGAGCGCCCGATCCTCATCGTGGGGATGGGAAGTTCGCTTCATGCCGGACGCACTGCGCTGCCTCGCTTCGCTGCGATGGGGCGGTTCGTGATTGCCAGCGACGCGGGTGAGCTCCTCCACTTCGGTTTGCCCGGGATCCCCGCAGAAGCGATCGTCGTCGCGATCAGCCAGTCCGGCCGGAGCGCTGAAACCGTCGCCTTGGCAACGCAGCTTCGAGCGACAGATCCGAACCGGCTGATCATCGGGATCGTCAATGACGCGAACAGCCCCTTGGCTCGTCTTGCGACTGCCACCGTCGCGCTCCGGGCGGGCTCTGAGGCCGCGGTTGCGACGCGAACCTTCCTCGCCTCCGTGGTTGTCCTGCAACTCCTTGCGGACGCGCTAACCGGTGTGCCGGAGGCCTACATGACGCTCGATGGCCTTGCCGACGTCCTCACGGGGCTCGCCGATGATGAGTCCGAGGCTCGCCTTGCCACTCAGCGGATCGGTGCGGCTCGCGTCCTCGAGATCATCGGTCGTGGAGCCGGCCTCGGCCTCGCCCACTACGCCGCCCTTACGATCAAGGAGACGGCCGCGTTCCCATGCGAGGCACTGGCTGGCGGCGAGTTCCGTCACGGTCCGCTGGAGCTTGTCGATGCCTCGGCGGCCGCAATCGTGCTCGTGCCATCCGGCCCCACGGCAGGACTCGCTTATCGGCTGGTGCGCGAGATTGCCGCGGCAGGCTGGCCGACCTGGGCGATCGGGTCATGGCAGGCGACCAGCGCGCCTCGAGAGCTGACCAAGGACGGCGTGCTGGCAACGATAACGGCACATCTTGATGGCCCACTCGCCGATATCCCGGCGCTCGTCGTCCTTCAACAGTTCGCGGCCCTCCTCGCCGAGCATCGCGGTCGCGTTCCGGGTGTTCTACTCCGCAGTGCGAAAGTGACGGCAACCCAGTAATCAAGAGGACGCCAATGGCTGAGCCGTTCCAGACCGTGTATGGCCGCGGTCTCCTTGCCGAGTTCAAGACCTTCGTGCATCGACCCTATCTCGTGGTCACGATGGAGGACCTCTGGTCCCACTTCGCCGCTGAGTTCGACGATGGAGCCGTTGGCCCAATGTTCGTGTCAACACTGGAGCGGTCCGAACTCGAGCAGTTGGTGGCAGCGCTCCCAGACTGTGAATCGGTCATAGGTCTCGGTGGGGGCCAGGCGCTCGATGTTGCGAAGTACGTCGCATGGAAGCGGCGGCTGCCTCTCTTCCAGGTGCCGACGGCGATGTCGGTGAATGCCGCCTGGGGGCACCGAGCCGCGGTGCGCTTCGAGGGGGTCGTCCGCTACGTCGGCTTCGCCGTTCCGGAAGCCGTGTATGTCGACTACGACGTTGTCCAGAGCGCCCCAATCGAGCTCAATCGGTCGGGTGTTGGCGACGTTCTCTGCTACTGGACGGCACATTGGGACTGGAAGATGGCGGCCCAGGCTGGCCGCGTCGAGGGACGCTGGCCTTACAACGCCGATCTCGTGGCCGAGGCGCGTCTCGCACTCGATCGAGTGATCGAGCATGCGGACGACATCCACGCAGTCTCGGATCGGGGAATCCGGGCGCTTTCGGAGTCGCTCCGCTGGGGTGGCGCTGCGTTCCATAACGCGGGCTGGAACCCGCGGCACATCGAGGGCGCAGAGCACTTCTTCTTCTACAACCTGGAGTACATCACCGGCAAGCATTTCCTTCACGGGCAACCCGTGACCTTAGGTGTGTTGCTCATGAGCCACCTTCAGGACAACCAACCTGACGCGATCAGGGAGATCGCAGATCGAATCGGAGTGGCATACCTTCCGGAGGACATGGGGGTTACGTGGGACGATGTCGAGGAGGCGCTGCGAACGCTCAAGGCGTTCGCAGAACGAGCAGGCCTCTGGTACTCGGTAGCCAACGAGCGCCCGATCACCGAGTCCTGGATCGCCGGCGTGGGGGATTGGCTTCGGGCGTGAGGTTCGGAGTCGCTCCCGACTTCCGCGCGTCGAGCCTCGGCGAGCACCCGGGTCGTCCTGACCCTGCGCGCCGATCCGGTGCGAACCGAGCCGGATGAGTTGACAACGCCCAGGTCGGTGCCTCGTCGGAACGTCACCTGGGAGGCCGCTCAAGACCCCCAGGCTTCGATCACTCGGTGCGGCGGCGGAGCACGTTGAACGTGAACTTGCCACCGCGGTAGTAATCGTGGGAGTAGATGAGAGGCTGGCCCGTCTCCGAAACGTTGACGTGCACCATGAGCAGCCACGGGCCTCGACTGGCCTCCCCTACAAACGACGCGATCCGACGGGGCAAGGAGACGGCGCGAATCTCGGCAGCGGCAGACGAAACCCGGTGGCCACGGGCCTCCAGGAGGTCGAGCAGGGACTCGCTCCACGCGATCTGATCGATCTGGCCATCAATGAGGTGGCGGGGCAGGACGTCAACGGAGAAGATCAGAACGTCGTCGCCCTGAGATCGAATTCGTTCCAGATTGATCACCGGACTATTCACAGCCACACCGAGAGCCGCTGCTTCGGAATTGCTCGCACCCCGCTCCCGGACGTCGATGACCCGATTGGTCACCGTATGACCCAGACTCTGCATCATCTCCGTGACGCTCTCCAGGCGCGTGATCGATCTCTTCAACTCCGGAAGGGCAGACACGAAGCGGCCGAGCCCGTGCCGGACGTCGATGACGCCACCCTGTTCCAGCAACTTCAGCGCCTCCCGGACCGTCGTCCTTGCGACCCCGAAACGCGCGGCCAGTTCCGCCTCAGTTGGCAGTTGCGCTCCGGCCTTCAGGCCATCCTGCTCGATGAGTTGGACGACTTCTGCGCGAAGCTGAAGTGGCAAGGTGCGCCGATCTCGAGCCATGGTCCCTCATCAGTCGTCAGACGAAAATACTGTGGCACCGCGCGCCGGGTCAAGTCAGGACGCGAAGCCAGCGCGAACGGGGCAGGACCTTCTGGCCGTGTCGGGGCATGATCCCCTCCGCATCTCAGACCGGCACCGGCTCACCGTCCGCATCGAGCATCTTGGCAAGCGAATCGAAGCTCGTCACGCGATATTCCTCGGCCAGGGCGATCCCATGTCGGGAGCCGACGGTCGCTGCTTGCTGGCGGATTAGGCGCGCAATTAGCGGCCGCAGCTCGCGCGATCGGGCTGCCTCGAGCATCGCGAGCACGTGACCTCCAGTCGCCGCCTGGAGTCGTAGCTGATGGACATAGTTGCGCATCATGGCGCCATGGGCGGTAACGGCCGTGATCTTCGTCTCGAGAACGGTCGCGATGTCGATCACCGTGGTGACTTCAACGAGTTGGCGGGCGAAGTACCAGCGCTCGTACACGCCGTGCGGCCGCAGGCCATCGCTGAAGTGCTCGGGATGGTGCTTGTCGAACATCGCCGTCCAGAACGCTTCGTCGACCGCGTGTGCGACCTTGATGTGGTCCTGGTTGTCCTCGTGGAACATGCCATAAGGATCCCAGGTGAGGACAGAGAATGGACGCTGCTCGCGATAGACCCGGATGATCCGCTCGCGAAGCGGTACTTCCAGGATGTCGCCGAGCCGATCGGTCTCGTAGCCGAAGTCGATGATGTCGGCCACGCCCAGGATCCGGGCCGCCTGGTGAAGGTCCGCGGTGTTGATCTTGATCGTGTCTTCCCGACTGAGGTCGACAGAATCGAGAGCGTCGTTGGTCACACGGACGAGGACAACTCGCCAGCCGCGCGCGGTGAGCTGGACGAGGAATCCGCCGCACGAGATCGTCGCGTCATCCGCGTGCGCGACGACGACGACCATCGTCCGGCCGTTGCCAGCTGGAACGTCATACGGCTTCATCGGCTCCTCTCGAAATCAACCACACGAAGACTGCCCGGCTTGTCGATTGAGCGCCGCGAGGCGTTGTCAGCGGGAGCACCAGGACCGCCGGCGGACTCGCCGATACTTCGATGCGGCACTATCAAGATATGACATCAGTTGACAGACATCTGCCATGCATCCTAGCATCTCGCTCTGCCGAGATCGGTGCCCAGGTGAGTCCTTTCTGCGGCGCCGCGCATGGACTAGGAGACTCATGCGCGTGGACGCTGTACCTGACGCCCGGAGCGGGTGTCCGCCCTATCGAGCCGAGGAATAGGAGGAGACGAGCTCATGCGCGATCCGAGCCTCGCCGTGCCCGGGAGGCGGTTCGCCGCCTGCCTCGTTGCAGTGATGATGTTGGCGACCGCGTGCGGAAGCGGTGTAGCGCCGAGCGGATCAGCCGCGGCCCCGAGCGCGACATCCGCGGGACCAAGCTCTCAGACATCGCCATCTCAGCCCGGCGCCGGCGTCACGATTACCGTAGGCCTGATCTCGAGCCCGACGAATGATGCGATTCAGAAGCTCATCCCGGACTTCACGGCGCAGACCGGAATCAAGGTCAACGTGATCTCGCAGGATTGGGCCACAGGACACCAGAAGTACTTGCTGGCCTTCAAGGCGAAGCAAGGCCTTTATGATGTCGCCCAGTTCGACGACCCATACCTGCCCGCCTTCGCTGCCGGCAAGTTCCTTCAACCGCTTGACGAGCTCATCAAGAAGTCGACGGCCTACGATTCGTCCGACATTCCGCAGAACATCCTCGACTACGGGAAGATCGAAGGCGTCACC
>JACQEF010000192.1 GCA_016200745.1 Chloroflexota bacterium
AAGAGGAAGCCGAAGACGCCGCTCGCGAGCGTCGCGAGCGTGCGCGCCGGCGCGAGCCAGACCGGCCTCGCGACGAGCCGCGGCACGAGCGAGCGGTGCGGCGCCGGCGCGGGGAGCGCGGCGACGAGGCGGGACACCGCGCCGAGGTCGGCGAGCCTCGCCCGGCACACCGTGCAGGCGTCGAGGTGCGCTTCGACCGCGGCGCGGCTGATCGCATCCAGGGCGTCGTCCAGGTAGGCGGAGAGGTCGGCTTCCGGGTGCATGGTCATCCCCTCCATCAACGCCCCACGAGGGCGGGCGGTTCCCTCATCCGGCGGCGCTCTTCCAGCCCTGAGCCACGAGGGCGTTGCGGACGGCGAGCCGCGCGCGGTGGATCCGCGACTTGACGGTGCCGAGCTCCGCCGCCGTGATGGTGGCGATCTCCTCGTAGTCGAAGCCCTCGACGTCGCGGAGGAGGAGCGCCGCCCGCTGCTCCGACGGGATCGTCCGAAGCGCCGCCTCGACGAGCAGCAGGTCGGCGTCACAGGCGAAGTCGACGACCGAGTCGCTCGGACCGGTGTCCCCGGTGTAGACGAGCCTGGCGCCGTCCGGGGCGACGATGCTCATCGCCCACGCCGGCACGTAATGGCGACCGCGCCGGAACCCGACCGTCAGCGGTCCGATCCGGAGCGGCTCCGCCGGGTCGTACTCGCGGATCGCGTACGCATCGTCGAAGAAGCCGGCCCGTTCCGAGATCGCGGTCGCCAGCGCTGCCAGCCGGCCGCTCCCGCCCGGCGGCAGGTTGACCGGCAGGGGTCGCTCGGCCGGCTCGCCCCACGGGAAGAGGTAGCGCAGCCCGGCAAGGTCCAGGTAGTGGTCGGCGTGCATGTGGCCGATCACCACGGCCGTCAGGTCGTGCGGATCCATGAGGTCCTGGAGGGCCCGGACCACGCCCTGGCCCACGTCGAGCAGGACCCTGGTCGTGTCCCACTCGACGAGGAAGCCGGCCGCCGGCGAATCGAGATGTGGGGCGGCGCTGGCGTTGCCGAGCACCGTGAGGCGGAGGCCGCCCGACAGATTGGCAGTCATGCGCGCCATGGTAGGGCGTGGCGTCGGACGCCAACCCGCCGCCACGCGACGACGCGACTGTCGGCTACCCGACAGCCATCAGCTCCGGCGGTAGGTCCCGGTGAGCGTCGCCTCGGCCAGCACGTGACCGGCCATGGCCGCCTCGAGGGCATCGATCCGCGGGGTTCCGGTGAGCTCGAGGACGGTGTCGAGCGCCGACAGCGTGAACCGGTAGTGATGCGTCCCCGACGGCGGGCAAGGACCGCCGTAACCGCGCTTGCCGAAGCTGTTCGTTCCCTGCGGCGGCGCGTCGGGGGACACCGACACCCCGAGCGGGAGCCCGCCGGAAGGCGTCCCGGTCATGTCGTACACGAGCCAGTGGACGAAGTCGCGGGCGTCCGGGTCGATCACGGTGAGGACCATGGCCCTCGTACCCTCGGGCGCGCCGTCCCAAGCGAGATCGGGTGACATGTTCTCGCCGTCGCAGCCGAACCGGCGTGGGATGGCGCCGCCGTCCTCGAACGCGGTACTGGTCAGGCGGAAGGGTTCGGGGCTCATGGTCGCAACCTCCGACGGGGTGGGGCTCGGACCCTCGGGTTCCGCGGTCACCGGCGGGCCGGTCGGGCCGGGTACGGGCGACTCCCCGGACCCCGGCGTCCGGCTCGCCGGCGCGCCCGCCGATGCGGTCCGACCGGTGCTCGCCGGTGCGCCCGCCGATGCGGTCGGCCCGGTGCTCGCGGGTGCGCCGGTCCCGGCGGATGACGAGCAGGCGCCCAGGGTCAGGGCGAGGGCGGCGAGCACGATCCTCGGCGTCGTTCGCACCGCGCCATTATCCGTCAGGGCTCGGACGCCGGGCCCCGCAGCGCTTCGAGGACGAACGCGGCGGCCGCCAGCGCGGCTCTCGAGCGTCCGAGGCCCCCGGTCAGGAAGACCACCCGGCTGACCTGCCGTTCGGCCGCCGGCGTGGACAGGGCGATCGAGACCGCCGTGTCGCCGCTGCGGAACCGCGTCCGGACGGCGACGCCGACGTCGGCACCCCCGAGCTCGCGGGCCCGACGCGCGAACCGGATCAGGTCGGTGCCGGGTACCGGCCCGGCTCCGGGATCCACGTCGAGACCACCGTCCGGTTCGTGGGCCCGGGCCGCGGGTGCATCCTCCCTGAGGATCTCGTCGAAGCGGAACCAGTCGGCATCGCCGAACAGCGCCGACAGGCTGCCGCCGGTCCCGATCTCGACCGCCGCCGCGCTCCAGCCGAGGTCTTCCAGCCGCCGGCCGATGGCCTCGCTCCAGGTCGTCTCCCCGGTGGCCCAGACGTACGGCCCGAGCTTGTCGAGCACGGTCGCCGCCGCCTCGTCCACGAGTTCCTGGGCCGAGCGCGGGGGGGCGGCCGTCGCGGAGACCCGCACGTCGACGGCCTCGGTGCGCGCGTACGTTGCGACGATCGGGTTGGCGGTGCGCAGGAGGCGCTCGCCCAGCAGGTCGGCGACCTGCGATTCGCCGATTCCGGTCAGCCGGTAGGTCCGGGCGGCCACCTCGGTGCCCAGCCCGAGCGCCCGGAGCCGGGGCACGGCCTGATCCGCCCACATCGGGCGCATCTCGCGCGGCTGTCCCGGCAGTGCCGCGATCACCCGTCCGTCGGGCCGTCCCACGAACCAGCCTGGCGCCGTTCCGTTGGGGTTGTCGAGGATCGTCGCGGACGGGATCCGCCACGCCTGCTTGAGGTTGAGCTCGGGGAAGGGCAGCCCTCGTCGCCGCCACAGCTCGCGCAGCCACGCCTCGAGACCCGGGTCGACCACCGGCGTCTCTCCGCAGGCCGCGGCGATTGCTTCTCGGGTCAGGTCGTCCGGTGTGGGACCCAGGCCACCCGTCGAGACGACCACGTCGGACCGCGCGATGCCGAGGCGGAACGCCTCGGTGACGGCGTCGAGGTCATCGGGCAACGCGGTCAGGCGGCCGACCCGGACGCCCATGGCGGTCAGCGACCTGGCCAGCTCGCCGGCGTTGGTATCGCGCGTGTCGCCGACGGTCAGCTCGCTGCCGATGCTGACGAGCTCCGCGGTCAGCAGCCGCCGGGTGGAAGGGGTGGGTGGAGGCACGCGCGCCAGCGTACCGCGCCACGGTGACCAACGGCACTGCCGGTCGCGCGAAGGGGCGCTGTATCATCCGGGACAACCCCGCGCCCGCCCCGGCGCATCCGAGTCGGAGCCCGACCCCTGGACGACCCAACCACGGTCCCGCCGCAACAGCGCCCGCCCACCGGTGGCCCCCGCAAACCGGCCCCGGGCCTGCGCGCCCAGATCGGCGCGACGCGCAACGCCGCGATGGCCCTGGTCCGCGCCCACCTCGACCTGGCGCGGACCGAGATCGGCGAGATCGCCGGCGAGGTCGGTCGGATCGTCGCGCTTGCCGCGCTGGCGATCGCGGTCATCCTGTTCGCCGGGCTGCTGCTGGTGATCGGCGGGACCCTCTTCCTGTCGGAGTGGCTGCTGGGATCCATGGGCTGGGGCGTGCTCCACGGGATCCTGCTGGCGATCGCCGTCGCGGTGGCGGCCGGCGTCCTCGCCGTGGGCATGCCCGCCGGCCGTGTCGCCCGCTGGCTCCTCGTCGCGGTCGTCGTCGGCCTTGCGGTCGGCGGCGCGCTCGGCCTGGAGCTGCCCAACCAGCTCTACCGGAATCTCGGCGACGGTGCGGGACTCACCGTCGAGACGGGCGTTCGCCCGCTCGTCGCGGGGCTGCTCGTCGGGGCGCTGGTCGGGCTGGTGGTCGGGATCGCCGTGGCGGCCACGATCGTCGGTCCCGGCGGCGGTCGGTTCGCGACGGTGCTCGGGCTGATCGTGGCCGGCGCCCTCGTCGGCGCATTCAGCGCCATCACGTTCGGCCCGCAGGTCGGCGCCGCGGTGGGGATCACCGTGGGATACCTCACCTGGATCGCCCTGATGGCCGCGGACGTGGCCCGCAGCGGCGTCGACATGGACGCGATGAAGGCGCGCTTCTATCCCACGGCGACGATCGAGACCAGCAAGGAGACACTCGAGTGGCTACAGAAACGGATGCCGCCCGGGATCGGGTCCTAGCGTCGCGGGCCGCGCTGGGCGAGGAGCTCGACGCGCTCGAGGCGTCCGTGCGGGCCGCGGTCGACATCCCGGCCAAGGTCCGCCGCAGCCCGGCCAAGGCCGCCGCCGTGGCCGGCAGCGCCGGCTTCCTCGTGCTCGGCGGACCGGGACGGCTGTTCCGGCGCGCTCGTCGGGCCGTGTTCGGCCCCACTGCGGGCCTGCCCAGGTCAATGCTCCCCAAGGAGATCGAGAAGACCCTGCGCCAGCTCGGTGACGACGGCGACAAGGTTCGTGGAGCCATCGAGCGGGACTTCGCGGACTACGCCAAGCGGGCAGCCAAGGAGAACCCGCCGGTCACGGCGCTCCTCGCCACGAGCGTCGCCAGGCCGATGATCCGGCGGGGCATCAAGGCCGCCGGCGAGTGGTTCCTGCGGACCGACGACGAAGGGTTCTCGGCGCGTCTCGCCGAGGTGCGCGAACGAGCGGCCGAGGAGGTTGCCAGGCGCCGCGCGAACGGAGGGGACGCGCCGCCGGGACCGACCCCGCCGACGACCGCGGACGAGCCGGGACCGGCCGGGGCCTGATCGCGCGGTCGCGGAGCGCGCCGGTCGCGGCCCGCGGTCGCGGCCCGCCCGCGCACGCGGAAACGGTGAGGCCCCTCCGGAGAGGGGCCTTCACGGCGATGGCGTCGAGGGCCGGGTTCGGCCGGTGGCCGAACCCGTTCGATCAGGCGGGTTGCCCAGCGGGCTCCGGGACCACTTCCTTGCCCGGGAGGTACTTGGTCAGGACCCCGTAGAGCAGGAAGGACACGATCAGCCCGACGACCCAGCTGTAGTCGGCGAACGGGAACGGGTCCTTCAGGATCGGGATGATCCCGTTCACGGGGAACGGGCCATCCGTGCCGGCAGCCGTGTACGAGCCGCCGATCGCAAACACGATGCCGACGAGGAGGGCGACGACCGCCTTCCAGTTCCAGCCGCGGACGTAGCGGTAGATGCCGTTGGACCGGTACAGATCGGCGACCTTGAGGTCGGTGTGGCGGACCCACCAGTAGTCGGCGATGAGCACGCCGGCGATGGCGCCGGTGGCGCCGCCATACGTGTTGAGCCAGGTGAAGATGTACGCGCGGGGGTCGTTGTAGAGGTTCCACGGCTGGATCAGGATGCCCAGCAGGCCCGTGATCAGGCCGCCGGTGCGGAAGCTGATGCGCCGCGGCCACGCGTTCGAGAAGTCGTACGACGGGCTGACGATGTTCGCGGCGACGTTGACCGAGAGGGTCGCGACCGCGAGCGTGAACAGCGCGAAGGCGACGACGATGGGATTGTCGAACTTGCCGGTCAGGGCGACCGGATCCCAGATGGCCGCACCGTAGACCTTGATCGTCGCCGAGGTCACGAGGACCGCGATCAGCGGAAAGACGGTCATCGTGGTCGGCAGGCCGAGGATCTGGCCGATGGCCTGCTGGCGCTGGCTTCGCCCGAACCTGGTGAAGTCAGGCATGTTCAGGGACAGCGTCGACCAGAAGGCGATCATGCCCATCAGCGCGGGCGGGAAGACCTTGATCCAGAAGTCGGTGCCCCAGCCAAGGGTCCCGTGGTCCTCGACGAGCGGTCCGAAGCCACCGGCCTGGATGGTCATCCAGATCAGCAGGAAGATGGCCACGATCAGGACGAACGGAGCCGCCCAGTTCTCGAACCGGCGGACGGCGTCCATGCCGCGCACGATGATGACCAGGTTCAGCGCCCAGAAGACGATGAAGCTCAGCCACAGCGTCCAGGGCTGCGAAGCGGCCGTGCC